>CANQQH010000085.1 GCA_947625955.1 uncultured Clostridia bacterium
TGAGCGCCCAAAACGCGAACGGATGGTTCGGTGAAGGTTATTGAAAACCCGATGAGCATTGCAACCAAAATGGCAAGAACTTTGCTATGACCAGCAAGGAACAGCCCAACCTCATTACCCATTGCAAGAAGCCCGAAGTTGATGCCAAACAAGAACATATAAAGTCCAACAAAGGTTATGATTGAGCCAACCACAAGCGATATTTTTTGCTTTTTGCTAATTTTAAGAATTGCAATATCAAAGATGAAGAACACAAACACCAGAGGCACAATAGCCAACGTTGCGTCCAAAAGCGTGTCAAGGAAAATATTCATATCAAGCGACGCCAAAACCTCGGCGGTGTTGCCCCTTCCCATGCAGATGAGCGAGAGCAAAAGTACGGCAATAACAGGCCCCAGCGACGCGATACCAATGGCACCGAAATTGTCGCTATTTCGAGATCTATTCTTCGCAACGCCCGAGCAGAGCGCAAGCAAAAATGGCGAAGTTACAATCCCAGTTGTTGCGCCGCCCGCATCAAACGCCATTGCAATCATGCTCTCTGGCAAGAAAATTGCAATGATGAAAACTGCAGCGAGACAGCACAAAATAACAAGTTTATAGTTGATACTTTTAACAATTCTAAACAGCGCAAACGCAACGAAAACACCAACGCCAGCGCCAACAACAAAAATGAACAAAAACTTTGGAACATTCAAAAGGCCACTATCAATAACTTGGCCGCTGAGAACGTTTAGGTCAGGCTCTGCGATTGTTGCAAACACGCCAAAAATGAATGCAAAAAACAAGACCACAGCAAGCTTTGAGAACTTGTTGACCGACGCGCCAACATACTCACCCATTTTCATGATCGAGCCGTCAACACCTGTCAAGAAAAGAACCTCACCGCAAGTGATGATGAGAATTGAAACAAGGAACTTAACAAGCAAGCTTGTTGCAAAATGAGCGAAACCAAAGTGAAGAATCAAAACCACCAAAACAATTGGCAGCATTGAAAGCCCAACATCTTTAAGTTTTAGTAAAAAATACTTACCCCACATAGCTATTTCCAATCAATTGACGAGATAACATCGGCATCGAAACGCTTTTTGCCCTTTCCTCTTGGTTTGCGCTTTGTTGTTTTCTTTTCAGGCTTCTTCTCTTCTTTATCAAGCCCAACAACCTCAACCTTAACAGTTGGTTCAGTTTCAGGCGCTTTTTCCACACTTTGCTCAGTTTTCTTCTGCGCGTTAGCACGGTTGATAATGTCTTGCAAAGAGATTTTCTTCGTGTCGTTCATGAAGGAGTTGAAGCTGGTGTCTTTGTTTTCTGTGGTTTGAGGTTCATCAAACCTATCAAAGAATTTCTTAGGCTTAACGTCTTCATCCTTTATCATTTCAGGCTCTTCTTCATCAAATGAGAACCTGTTCTTTGGCTTATAGGTCTTGTTGTCACTCTTGACTTTATCAATATTGCGCCAGTCTTTGAAGTTTTTTAGGTCAATAGCAGTTGTTTCAGGTTTCAAGAATGGGTTTTTGATGCCAACAACAGGCGTTACTCTTGGAGCAGAGTCGTTCGCTTTGTTCTCACGGAAAACAAGCGGAACTGGCTTTTCATGAGTAACCTCATCCAGTGCCTTTCTAAAAGCGCGCTTTTTTTCTCTTGTTTCCAAAAAGTCGAACATTCTTTCACCCAAACCTTTTTTATAAACATTATTATAAACTATAAATTGTATTAATCAAAACATTTTGAGGTGTTTTTTCCAAAATAAAACTTGTTTTTTTCAAACAACTCTAGAAGAATATATTTCAAACATTTGTTCGAAAATCCTTGATTTTGTTTTGCCAGGTTGCTATAATATATGTGGAGACGAAAATGAAACAATATATAACATTTGCAATAATGCTGAGCCTGCTCTCTGGCAAGAAGCAATCTGCAAAAGAGCTCGCCAGCAAGTTTGAAACGAGCACCAAAACAATATATAGATGCGTTGAACTATTGCTCGAAGCCGGGATGCCCATTGTGAGCCAGGCAGGAAAAAATGGAGGTTATGAACTTTTGAAAGAAAGTGTAGTGCCCCCAAATTTTTTCTCAACCAAAGAACTTGACCTTTTGAACTCTATAATAAAAGGCAGTTGCCCAAGTCTTGTTTCAAGCGAAGTTCTTCTCCTCAACGAAAAGATTGAAAATATGCGCGAAAATAGCTGTGCGTTTGAGAGTGAGTCTGCCGAGTTTGTTATCGACACGCTTTCATGGGGTGCCGAAGAAAATGGAAAAAATCTCATGGCTGAAAAAATCAAAAACGCAATCAGCAGCCAAAACACTCTTGAAATTTGCTATAATAATGAAAAAAGGCAGATCGAGCCCTACACCCTCGTTTTCAAGGGCGGCGCTTGGTATGTTTATGCCAACTGCCTAAAAAGGCTATCTTTTCGCCTCTTCAAAATTTCAAGAATAAAAGAATTAACAATACTTGAAAACAAGTTCGAGCGCAAAAATATCAACACTCTCTCAAAGCCATGGAACAAAGAATTCAAAGAAAACTTCAAACAGATTGATCTCAAAATTGAATGCTACGATAATGTTGAAAGCGAAGTTGAAGAATGGCTCAAAAGCCCACTTATTGAAAATGTTGGAAACAAAAAGATTGTCTCTGGTGAAGCGAACTTCTCCTTTGGACTTGTTCACAAACTGATGGAGTTTGGCAATAAAATAAAGGTGCTCTCCCCCCAAAATTTGAAAACAGCAATAGTGAATGAATGTAATCAAATCAAAAGTAACTATCAATAAAAAACGCATTTTCTCACCAAAATATGTGAAAAAATGCGTTCAATATTCAAAAATTCATGAAATTATATTAATTTTGTGATATATTCAATTTTAGCTTCGCGGCGCTTTGAAAAACTAAGAATCGCATTTTCAATCAGCGCATCAACAAACTTTCCCATGCAGGAAAAGTGTGAAGGAACAAAAAAATAGTAGCCAAGCGAGCCTGGAACAGAGTTGATTTCATTAACATAAATTTTGTTTTTCCTAACAATAAAATCAATTCTGGCAATGCCGAAAAGTCCAAGTTTTTCATAAACATCTTTGGCGAGAGATTGAAGTTTCTTTTCAAGTTTATCGTCAATTTGGGCAAAGGTTTTCTTTTGTGTGTATGCCCCGCCCTTGAGGTTTTTTGCGGGTATGTTTTTGCTTCCAAGTTTTTTATTTTGCCCAACATACTTGTCTTTGAAACTTAGGATTTCATCTGTTCGCGTTGGTTTGTCAACTTTCGAAACCAGAGTCTCGCCGCCATTTTTCATGCAAGCAACATTATATTCTTCCATGTCAAGAATTGCTTTTTCAACTAAGATCTGGTCGTCAAACTCAACAGCAACCTTGCACGCTTCAACAAATTCATCTTTGTTTTTCGCAACGCTAATACCAATGCTGCTTCCAAGTCGGCATGGTTTGAGAATCAGCGGATAGCCAAGTTTATTCGCCCGACTTATCACCAAATCAATATAATTTTCAAACTCATCCTTAGTGTAAGTGAAATAGTCGATTGATGGAATATTAAGTCCACGCAGAGCGTATTTTGTTAGAATCTTGTCCATACAAATTGCCAAAGCAGACATTGAGCCTGACGAAATTGGGATACCACTAGCTTCAAAAATGCTAACCAATTCACCATTCTCACCCATTCCACCATGGCAACAGTTGAGGCAAGCATCAACACAGAGCTTCCTGTCTCTTAGGCGCGACCTTATGAAAAGGCACTTTTCATTTGTTTTCAAATATGCCTTTGAAAAGCCGTTTTGTTTATAGGTGCTATCAAAGTCTTTGAATAGTTTTATGGAAAGATTATTTTTCTCATAGGCAAACCACTCATTGTTCTTGGTAACATAGACGGGAATAAAATGATATTTTTCGCTCTTAGCTTTGTTATAAATCAAAAGAGCGGTTATTATAGATATATCATGTTCAAAAGATTTTCCACCAAAAATCAAGACAACATTTTTCATTTTCACCTCTTATGTGGAAAGAGGTGGCAACGCTAGTTATAGTTATCCGGCAAATCGTTCTCAAACAAAACAACGTCACCCGGCTCGGTTATATCGTATAGTTGCGTAACAGCTTGGTTCAAACTTCCGGAGCGCAGAATTTTGTCATCCGCCATACCGCCTTCTTTAAGCCCAGCATAAAGCGAATCATAGTTGGTTGTGCCATTAATGATAACATAGTTTGCGTGGGTTGCAATCAAAATGCCGAGTTGTTTGTTTGACTCAAATTGTTCCTTCCCCAGTTCAACAAGTCCTGGTGTTATAACAACTTTTGTGCCGTCATACGATGAAAGAACTTCAAGCGCTGCCCTTGAACCTTCCACACTCCCATTATATGCGTCGTCTATCACAATGAGTGAACCTGA
Source organism: uncultured Clostridia bacterium (assembly GCA_947625955.1). Classification (GTDB taxonomy): domain Bacteria; phylum Bacillota; class Clostridia; order Christensenellales; family UBA1242; genus UMGS2069. The sequence continues at coordinate 4,391 of CANQQH010000085.1, forward strand.
CGACGGCAAAAGTGCGAGCCTGTGTTGCGATGGAATGAGTTTTTCAATGCCGCGCAAAATTTCCTCAATGCTGAGCCCCAGCGATAAGCAGACATTCACGCAAAGCATGATATTCGAAACGTTATGCTTGCCAAGAAGAGTTGTGTGAACCTTGTAGGTTTTCTTGTTATATTTGATTGAGAAGCCAACGCCATACCTGTCGTAGGAAATGTCGGTGGCTGAAACTAATGTATTTTCGCCGTCAATAAAGCTGATGACTTTCTCGCCATTATATGATTCTGCGAGTTTTTTGCAGTCGTCATTGTCGCCATTAAAGAACATCTTTCCATTGACCGACAAAACATAGTCGGCAAGCTCAGCCTTTGTTTGAACAAGGTTTTCGTGCGAGCCGAAAGTGAGCATATGTTGATTGCCGATTCCTGTGATGATGCCAATGTGTG
>CANQQH010000086.1 GCA_947625955.1 uncultured Clostridia bacterium
TCCCTTGATGTGTAGTAGTGCTCTGCCATAAAATGCCCTCCAATTTTATTACTAAATAAATTATACCCCCCCCCCCCATATTTTTGTCAATAACTTCACAATATTTTCTTGGGAAAAAGCCAAGAAATATATGGAAAGAAAACGCCATGATTTCTCATGGCAAATTCATTTACACGGCTTTATTAGTTATTTTATCAAGCGATTCTTAGAGTTGTTTATCTTTCTTAGAACCCACTTCAAAATCTCGCTAAACACACAAACCGCAAGCGACAATGCGATTGTTATACCGAGCTGTTTAATATTCAAAATCGTCAACCCTAAAATTGAGTTAACAGGGGTTGCAACAACCAGTGTGAGAAGCGCAATCCCTGAGCAAAGAGCAAGCCACATCCATTTGTTTGTGAAGAACCTTTTGGAAAGTATGAACCCATCGTCCCTGATGCTCAAAAGGTAGAAAAGTTGCACAAGATTTAGCGAGACAAATGCCATTGTGGTTGCGACCTCTGGCGAGTATGTTAGTCCAATGGCAAAACTTGAAATTATAATCGCAGTTTGCACAATTCCAATCAAAATCAAAGAAACAGCCGTTCCGTCTGAAAACAGAGTCTTCTTTTTGTCACGCGGAGGATTTTTCATAATATTTTTTTGCGCAGGTTCCATACCAAGCGCAATTGCCGGCAACCCGTCTGTTATCAAATTTACAAATAGAATTTGAACTGGCAGCAAGAACGCAAACTGTGGAAAGAATATTGTTGCAATCAGCAGCGACAGAATCTCCCCGATGTTCGACGCAAAGAGAAATCCTATTGTTTTCTTGATGTTCGCATAAATCTTCCTGCCCTCTTCGACCGCCACAATTATCGTTGCAAAATTATCGTCAGTGATGAGGATGTCGGAAACTTCTTTTGTAACATCGGTGCCCGAAATGCCCATGCCAACGCCAATATCCGCCATCTTTATGCTTGAAGCATCGTTGACTCCGTCGCCCGTCATTGCGACTATATTCCCAAGTCTTTGGAAAGTTTTCACAATTCTAACTTTATTCTCCGGGCTAACTCTCGCATATACTCTCGTTTTATAAATAATCTTTTCAAACTCTTTGTCGCTCAGCTTGTCAAGCTCTTTTCCAAGCAGAATCTGATCTTCATTTTCAGCTATACCAAGTTGTTTGGCGATGGCAAACGCCGTGTTTGCGTGGTCGCCAGTAATCATAACAGGAATCATGCCGGCATTTTTGCAGGTTATAACAGCTTCAAATGCTTCCTTTCTTGGCGGGTCAATCATTCCAACAAGCCCAACAAATGTCAAATCCTGTTCTTCAATTTTGTATGACTTTATATCAACATCTTTTTCAATGCTTTTAACGGCAAAAGCCAAAACACGCAATGCGTCTTTACACATCTTTTCATTGATATGCAAAATCTCATCCTTGCCCGACTGCGTCAGCTCAACCTCTTTGCCACCAATTAATATTTTTGAGCACATATTAAGAATTTCATCAAGCGCCCCTTTGGTGTGAAGAGTGTAACCGCCGATAGTTTCGTTGATGGTGCTCATACACTTGCGTTTGCTGTCAAATTGGAGTTCCTTCACCCTTCCAAACATTTTGTCCTGCTCACACTTTTTCCACCCTAAACTCTCCGCAAAATTGCATAGCGCAACTTCGGTTGGGTCTCCAATATAGCCAAGATGAGTGGATTTTGAGTCGTTGCAGCAGAGCATACATTGAAGCAGCGGCGTGACCTTCTCGCGAATATTCCCGGTTGCAACCATGTATTCATTGTTTGCAAAGAGCGCGCGAACTTCCATTTTGTTTTGCGTTAGAGTGCCAGTTTTATCTGAGCAAATAATTTGCGTGCTGCCCAAAGTTTCAACCGAATTAAGATTTTTTACAATCGCTTTTTTCTTGCTAAGTTTGGCAACCCCAAAACTCATTATGATTGTTATAACCGCCGGCAGACTTTCGGGTATTGCCGCAACCGATATTGCAACTGCAACCAAGAATGCGTTGAGAATATCAGGGCTCTTCTTGGTTGTTATTTCCAAAACAAATGTTAAAACCGCAATTGCCAAAACTATAATTGTGATGATTTTACCAACCGTTTTTATGTTTTTTTGTAGTGGCGTCAAGTTCTTTTTTGCGGTGTTCAACATCACCGAAATCTTGCCAATTTCCGTGTCCTTCCCAGTTGCAACAACAACGGCGGTCGCTCTGCCCCCAGTGAGAACGCTGCCCTTATATCCGCAATTGCTCCTGTCTGCGAGCGGAATGTCTTTTTCAAGAGTTTTCAACGCGTCTTTGCATATGGGCACACTTTCGCCCGTCAAACTGCTTTCATCACATTCAGCATTTATCGTTTCCAAAAAACGAACATCCGCCGGCAAAATATCGCCCACTTCAAGACACAAAACATCCCCAACAACTATTTGGCTCGCAGGAATTTTTACAACTTCGCCATCGCGATAAACCTTCACCTCAGTCTCCGCGGATTGCAGCAGAGCCTTCATTTCCCTTTCTGCATTTATCTCTTGAACATAGCCAATAATCGCATTAATGAAGACAATAACAAAAATGACAATTCCGTCGATGATTTCAGAAAAGCTATGCTCAATCAACGCAACAACTATTGAAACCATTGCAGCGAAAAGCAAAATTATTATCATAACATCAGAAAACTGTCCTAAAAATCTCAAAAACTTGTTTTTGCTTTTCTTAACAGGCAATTCATTTTGTCCATACTTTTCAAGCCTCTTTTTTGCTTCTTCACTAGATAGTCCGCCCATTGAAGAATTAACATATTCAAGAACTTGACTCTTATCTTTATAATGCAACTCAGTTTCTTCCTTTGTTTTTATTTCAAACTTAACTTATAAAAGCTCGAATTTTAATTGCAAGCCTCGCCGCACCTCAAAACAACTTTTTGGCGGCATATATTCTCGCCAAGCACCCATACACCACTATCGCCAATCCATAAAATTGCAACATTACTTCGCGTTGTGGGTACCATATTTCACCTTAGATTATACCCCCCCCATAATTTTGTCAACAACTTCACAATGTTTTCTCGCAAAAAAGCCAAGAAAAAAACGAGACACGAGTGTTCCCATGTCTCGATTTTTAGCGACGCTAGAAAAACAAATTATGCCGCTTTATGTTCGGACCAGTCAAGGCCAATAATTGAACGGTCGCGATAAACCCTTCGGAAGTGATACTTCGACAAGTGGTCGTCGTTATAAACAATATTATTGCCGTCCATTTTATAAACGCAATTGATGTTCATATCATTTCTAACCATACCCCAACCCGCAATATGAACATTTTTTAACAAGGACTTTAATAAAGGAGCATTAAAAAGTCCATTTGTTCCATTTATGAATTCAACATCTATATAGCCATCATTATATTTTACTTTGGCACTATCACCATTATAATTTCCATCGGTTCCTTCAACATATACTTTTCTATCTTTAGCCCCTTCATTGCTATGCCAGAATACAAGATTAAAGTAGTCATCTTTATTGAGTTTTTCTATTTTTAATCCAACTGTTTTTGCACTTGTCAACAAAGTACTAATAACCAAGTCTTGCAAACCACCCAAATCTGTGCCTGAGTTTTTGAGAAATGTTCCAAGGTCCGATTTATTTCTATAATTAAACACATCGCAGAATCCGCTGATATAGAAGCCCTCTGCTGTGTTTGTTGCGAGGTTTTCGATGCCGCCCCAGCAATCGACAACAACAATGTTGTGAAGATATGCTTTCGTTCCCTCCGCAGCACTTCTAAGTTGAATTGCGCTGTTTGTTGTGTATCTAATGATAGAGTTTGAAACATAGATTGAAGTGTTTGCCGTGGCTGTGGTGAATCCGTTTTCGCAGCCCTCAGAAATGCTATAATAGAACTTTTCGCCCATGAATACCAAAAGTGATGTATCGCCATAGTGCTCAGCTATCTCTTTTGCTGGGTCGTTCATTGCCTTTATTGTTGCGTTAAATACTTTGCCAACATTCACCTCGCCATCACCATATACACTATAATTGATTGCGTATCCATTTCCAACAAGCACGCTAGTATTGAAGAGCGACTTGTTTGCGACATCGGCACTGGTGAATATAATGTCGCTTGAAACATCGCTTCTTTCACCTTCGCTATAGAGATTGGTCTGCATAACAACGAACTTACCAAAGGTTCCATCCAAGAAGCCCTGTTTATTGGTTATGTTGACCATTCTGTTGCCATCAACATCATTCATAACATTGAAGTTGTAGCTTCTCTCTTTTTCAAGACCATTTGTTGCGGTGAGCCTTAGGTATGCCCCATCTTGGCACTCGGTTGATTCGTCAGGATTAAGCGTGAAGAACGCTCCAAAGTTGTCGTTTTCGAGGTCTTCTAGGTTGAGGCCCGAGAAGTTTCCAAAATATATTTTCAAATATCCCGGTTCGCTGAATGGATCTACAAATGGGATTTTCTCACTTTCATTAACATCGCCCAAATAGAGCCCATCGCCAACGATTTGTTTTTGTTTTTCGCCACTAGCAGACAACAGCCAAATTTCGGCATCGGTCATTCCGTCGCCAAACTCGATGATATATTTGTTTTCACCCACTTCAATTATGTGATCAGCTTGTTGCGACAAGATTGTTTCAAAATTCTTGCCCGCGTATCTTGACAAAGTGAAGTGCATAAGGCTCATTGTTCCTTGTTCGGTTTGGCTAGCGTCTTTCCAAATTTTGAAAGGAATCTTGAAGTAGTCAACAATCTTTGTGTAGTAGGAATGTTTTGCAAACACTCTAACTTGTTGAAGCCC
>CANQQH010000087.1 GCA_947625955.1 uncultured Clostridia bacterium
AACAATCCCGGTTGGAAGATGCGTTATGCGAATAGCCGACTCGGTCTTGTTGACGTGCTGACCACCGGCCCCGCCGCTGCGATAGGTGTCAATTTGCAAGTCCTTTTCGTTGATTTCAATCTCAACGTTGGTTGCCTCTGGCAAAACGGCAACGGTTGCGGTTGAGGTGTGAACCCTGCCTTGACTCTCAGTTTCGGGAACGCGCTGAACCCTGTGGACCCCGCTTTCGAATTTGAGCTTTGCAAAAGCGCCCTTGCCCTTCACCATGAATGTGCACGACTTAACGCCACCGTCGTCTTGATAGTTGCCATCCATTTCCTCAATGGTGTAGCCATGTTTTTCGGCAAAGAGATAATACATTCGTTTGAGGTCTGCACCAAATAGCGCCGCCTCATCGCCACCAGCACCACCACGAATTTCAATGATGACGTTCTTATCGTCGTTCTCGTCTTTTGGCAAGAGCATGATTTTGAGTTCTTTTTCAATGTTTTCCATGTTCGCCTTGCACGAGGCATATTCCTCATTCAAAAGCGCAATCATCTCGCTGTCCGTTTCGCTTTTTCTCATGTTCTCTGCGTCGTGAAGGTCATTTTCGTTCTTGACATACTCATCATACTTTTCAATAATAGGCGCAAGTTCGGCTTGCTCTTTTGCAACTTTTTGAAAACGCTTTTGATCAAGATAGATTTCTGGGTCGGCAAGTTCTTTTTCAAGTGCGCCCAGCCTTTCCTTCATTTGCTTTAATTTTTCAAACATATTTTTCTCCCGACTTGGTGGCATAAACAATTCTGTCGATGCCTTCAAGATCTTTCTTTATTTTGATGTCGCGAAAGTCCTTTTCAAGAAGTTTTTTAACTTCGCTTGCCTCACCCTGCCCAACTTCAAAAAATATTTTTCCGTTTTCGTTTAGGTGCTCCTTTGCGTTCATTATAATCTTCTCATAAAATTCAAGCCCATTTTTCTTTGCAAACAAAGCAAGTTTTGGCTCAAAGTCTTTCACGGTTTTTTCGAGTTTCTCGTAGTCACTAGGGCTGATATATGGTGGGTTTGAGATGATGATATCAAACTTGCGATTCTTGACTGCTTCGAAAAGATCGCTTTCCAAAAACTCAATGCAAGCATTGTGAAAGTCCGCATTCTTTTTTGCTAGTTTTAACGCACTTCTGCTCTTGTCAACAGCCGTCACAGCCGCGCCAGTAAACTTTTTTATTGCGATTGCAATCGCTCCACTGCCCGTGCCAATATCCAAAACCGACTGCCCTTTTTGAATGAAGCTCAATGCGCACTCAACAAGTTCTTCCGTCTCCGGCCTTGGAATCAAAACATGACGGTTCACAAACAGCCTGAGCCCGAAAAACTCCGCATCCCCAACGATATAGGCAAGCGGCTCGCCCCTCTTTCGCCTTGCAACGTTTTTTATGATTTTGTTTTCGTCGCGTTTTGAAATCTCATCACTTAGCATGGCGTCGCTTCGCCTTTTGTTTAGCGTCAGAGCAACAAGCCATTCAGCTTCGGCACTGGGATTTTCAAGAGTACTGAGTTCACGCTTTGCATAGTTCGTCATTTCGCATATTCTCATAATCCACCTATAAAAAAAATGTGTAATAAAACAAACCTTTATTACACAAAAATTCCATGCTCAAATGAGCATGGACCCAAGCCAATTGCTACTTATTGTTATTGCTATAACGCTTGTTGAATCTTTCAACGCGTCCGCCGGCATCAACAATCTTTTGAGCGCCGGTGAAATATGGATGACATTTGTTGCAAATATCAATCTTGATTTCGTTTCCAGCTTTTGTTGAACCAGTTTTGAAAGTTTCGCCACAAGCACAAGTAACTGTTACTTCATGATAATTTGGATGAATATTTTGTTTCATAACTTTGCCCTCACTTTTTATAAGCATGGCTAAGTATAATATAAGAAATCGAAAGTGTCAAGTATTTTTTTTATCATTTATTCATCAATTTCTGGCGCGATGAAAACATAGGTGTTCTCCTTTCCGTTTTCAAAAAGCTCATAAATAGTTTCTTGCATGGGTGAACAAACCATGGTTTTTTCAATAATTTCCATATTTTTTCTCCTCAAAAATAGTATCGCTAAAAACATAAAAATTATTCAAAATGAAAAAAAGTTGCCATAAAGCAACTTTTCAATTTTGAAATTTTATTTGTAAAAAATGCGTTTTTTTGTGAAAATTTTAACATTTACAGTTATTTTTTGCAAATTTTAACAACAACGCCTTCAGCTTCAACTTTCGCCTCAGCTTCCTTGTTTTTGAGCTCTTTTCTTTCGCCCAGGGTTTCTTTCAAGATAACATCAATGAAGTTTGTTGGAACATCTCCTTCAAAGTCGAGATAGATTCTGTCAGTGATATCAAGACTTAATCCCTTTCTTGCGTCTTGAACATTTCTTATGATTTCTCTTGCAATTCCCTCTTCTTTGAGGCTATCAGTTATTGTGAGATCAAGCGAAACGATGATTTCTTCGTTGCTCAAAACTGGCATGTTGTTCTTTGCGATATACGAAACAAGGATGTCCTCTTTGTTAAGCGTGATTTCCTCATCCCCCAAAACGCGATACTTGTTGCCATCGAATTTGAGGTTACCGCTCTTTATTGCCTTTGTTATTGCAGGAATCTTGCTTCCCATGGTCTTTCCGACCGTTGCGAAGTTGACTTTATAGTCAATGCTAGCGATGTCGGCAACATTATCGATGAGTTTAACCTCTTTCACATTGAGTTCTTCCTTCACGATATCAAGGTGCTTTTCGGCAATCTTATAGTACTCTTTCTTGGTGAAGGCAACTTCAAGGAGCGAAAGTGGTTGCCTGTTTTTAACGTTGTTTTTGTTTCTTATTCCGCGAGCCAAGTGGATGATTTCTTGCAAAAGGTCAATCTCTTTCAAGAGCTCAGCGTTACTAAACTTCTTGTCGATGTTCGGCCATTTTTCAAGGTGAACACTTTCCTTGTCGGTCAAACTTTTGAAAATCTTCTCGGCGATGATTGGCATCACAGGTGCGATGATTTTGCAGAAGTTTGTGAGCACATAGTAGAGTGTTTCATAGCCGCTCTTCTTGTCGGCATCAAGGCCGCTCGCCCAGAACCTTCTTCTCGAACGGCGAATATACCAGTTTGAAAGCCCATCAATGAAGTCGGCAACAGGCTCAACATACTTGTCAATCTGGTAGTTGTCCATATTCTCTTTGATGAACTTTTCAACGTTATAAAGCTTCGCCAAAATCCACTTGTCGAGGCTGTTTGTTGGTTTTGGAATGTTGTTAACGTCGCCAACGAACCCGTCGATTTTCGCATAGCTTTGATAGAAGCAAGCGCAGTTCCAAAGCGGAAGAATAACCTGCTGAATCTTGTCTTTGAGTCCATTTTCGTCGAACATCATGTCATTAACGAGCATGGCGTTTGAGCTATACATATAGAGCCTAAACGCATCTGTTCCATAGGTTTTCATCAGCTCCATTGGGTCGGTGTAGTTCTTCGACTTCTTTGAAAGCTTCTTGCCGTCTTTTGCAAGCACCGTTCCATGCACGATGCAATTCTTGTAGGCAGGCTTATTAAATAGCGCAACCGACAAAACATGCAAATAATAGAACCAACACCTGATTTGACCGGTATACTCAACAACGAAGTCTGACGGAGAGTGCGTATCGAACCATTTTTTGTTCTCAAATGGATAATGCAGTCTTGCAAATGGCACACTTCCCGACTCAAACCAGCAGTCAAGAACTTCGTTCACGCGCTTCATCTCGTGCCCGCACTCGCATTTTAGCGTTATTTTGTCAAGATATTGCTTGTGAAGGTTGGTGACCTTTTGTCCACTCTCCTTCTCTATTTCTTCAATGCTGCCAAGCACTTTTCTCTTTTTGCAGACTGGGCACTCCCAAACTGGAATTGGCGTGCTCCAATATCTGTTTCGCGAAATGTTCCAGTCGCGCGCGTTGTTGAGCCAGTTGCCAAATCTCCCCGTCTTTATGAAGTCTGGCACCCAATTTACTTTTTCGTTTTGCTTGATAAGTTCGTCCTTTATCTTGTCTATTGAAAAGTACCAAGCGTCCATGGCCTTATAAATTAGCGGAGTTGAACAGCGCCAGCAATGAGGGTAGTTGTGGACAATGGAGCCGTCGGCAACATATATATTGTTCTCTTTAAGGTAGCGAATGACGTCGCTGTTGGCGTCAAAGACCATTTTGCCTTCAAACAACTTGACGTCACTTGTGAAGCGACCTTTTTCATCAACGGGGCAAACAAGAGGAACGCCATTTTTCTTGCACGCCCAATAGTCGTCTTCACCAAAGGCAGGCGCGATGTGGACAATGGAAATTCCCTCGTTCTCGTCTACAAATTCAGCCGAAATAACCTTAAACGCCCCTTCGTTTGCCTTATCAGAAAAGCAGTCGAAAAGCGGTTTGTATCTTCTGCCAACAAGTTCACTCCCCTTAACAACTTTCAAAACATTTGGCTTATCGCCGAACACATTTTTGTACTGGCCAAGGTTCTTGTTCGATGCAATCAAGATGTCGCCACTCTCAGTAAGAACATAGGCATATTCAATGTTGTCGTTAACGGCAAGCGCCATGTTTGATGGCAATGTCCATGGCGTTGTTGTCCACGCAAGGAAGAACACCTTGT
>CANQQH010000088.1 GCA_947625955.1 uncultured Clostridia bacterium
CAACTCCTTTTTATGTTTTGTGGCACAAAATAAAAGTGCCGCCCTCGACGAGAGCGACACAGTGCTACAGCCTAAACCCTCGTTGAGTGCGACCTACAACTTTCCACACAAGGCGGTGGGTTTTGGGCGGATAGCCAAACCATAATAATCCCGTGTGGAAAATAATATATTCAGTTGTAGGTCGCAGAATAATTATAGCACATTTTCTGCAAAAAAGAAACGATTTATAAAACTTTTATAAAATTTGATATATTGGCTTATATTTTGTGGCAGTGCGGTGCTTTATTTTGTCTTTCTCAAACATTCGCATAATGAAAAAACGGCTGTTAAACGCCGTTTAAAATTTTATTTTCTATTTGTTTGTATAATTTTTGAAGACGCTCATAACGAAGTTGAAGAAAATATAAAATTGCAAACCCAAATTTCTTGGAATTAACATAATTTATTATATCATTTTTTGTCATTTTTGTGGATGGTTTTATATAGTTTTCTTTATGTTTTTTTAACCAATACTGAACTGTTGATGCGGGGCGTTCCACAAGTCCTGCAATACTACGAGAAGAGCTGATTCCATTCAAATTTTTATAATCTTTGAAAACAATGCTTAATGCTAAAACTATGTATTCATCAAACTTATTTTTATTGCACGGTTTGTTTTTTGCTCTTTTTCGATTCTTTTCCAATTCAATGGGGTCAGGAAACACCCTATGACAAAATCTACAACGATATCTTTGAACTCCGTTGCGGTCTTTACCCTCTTTGGGTGGCTGCTCATTTTCCATATTACAAAATTTACATTCCATATAATGAAATATACCATAGCATTAGGCAAAAAGTCAAGTCGTTTTCAAAATTAGTTATTTATATGTAGGAGGCTTAAAATGAAATGTCCTACAACAAAATTAACTAACACCAATTTTGAAAGTGCAAAGCAATTTACATACTCTGACGGGGCTGTCGCAACACTTTGCAAAAATGTCAGGAGGCGTTCAAAAAAAATTGTTAAAGTTAGGAATCGACCGCCACCCGTAAATAGAAATGAGCCTATGACAAAAGTGGCTTTAAAAAGAACGCTAAATCGTTATTTTGAGAGGCTGTTTGAGTTAGACATAAACAATAATAATTGTCTTTTTGTAACGCTAACAATAAGCAGTCAAAATGACAACAAATATCAAAGAGTTAGCGGGTTGTTCAAGCGTTTTATTGGTGGAATTCGAGGACTCGCTAAAAATTCTTACATAGGGACTTTTAGGGCTATTGAGTTGCAAAGAAATGGGTTTTTCCATATTCATTGTGTGTTAATCTTTGACAAAGAAAACAATGTTTTATCAAGTTCAGACATTGAATCATTATGGAAATGGGGCTTGGTTGAGGTTAAGGCGGTTAAAGATAGGTTTGGCTTATTTGACTATTTCACAAACATAAAGCACGATTTAGAAAATGGAAAAGACGAAATTTTTACCAAATACCCAAAAGGTGCGAGAATTATTTATATCAGTCCAAATTTACCAAAATGCTCAACAAACAATTCCGCAGTGCCACAAGAATTATCAAACGATTGTGAGGCACATATAAAATCGCATCAATTTTATGATTCCAATTCAAATAAAATTCGGACAAAAATTGACAAATTGGTTTTAATAGAAAAAAATTCGAGGAGGTAGAGCAAAATTTATGTTTTATGTTGTTCCATTTAAAATTTTAATGTGCTTAAATAAAATAGTAAGTTTTGCGAAAAAAGATTATGGAAATTAGGATTAAAGCAAACAAACAAAATTTTAATTTTCAAACGCTGTGCTATACGCTTACAGCAAAAAGTTCAGCAAGAGAACAAAAAGAAAGGTTTTTTCCGTTGTTTAACCTTTTACTAAAAAACATAAACAATGAACAAAAAATTTCAAAAGAAAAAGGAGAGTAAAAAAATGAACAAAATAAAAATTGCGGTGGGCTATTGTAGAGTTTCCACAGACAAACAAAGAGAGGAGAGCCTCGACCACCAACAAAGAGAAATTCAAAAATATGCAGATGAACATAACATTTCAATAATCGAGTGGTATATTGACCACGGTTATTCGGGCACGACCAATGACAGACCAAGATTTAAGCAAATGCTTTTTGATAGCAGTGAAAAGAAATTCAATTTGGTGCTTGTTTGGAAACTTGATAGATTTTCCCGTGATACATATTATGGAGCAATGGCGAAGCAAATTTTGAAAGATAATGGCGTTTCGGTTTTCTCTATTATAGAAAGAATTGACAACACGCCCGAGGGGAAATTGATTGAGGGTATGTTTGAGCAAATGAATCAATATTATGTTCGCAATCTTGCCAGAAATGTTTTGGGTGGAATGAAAGAAAATGTGCTGAACGGAATAAGCATAGGAAGTTGCCCTTTTGGCTATGTTCTTACTCCTAAAAAAGATGAATATGGTAATGTTTTGACTAAAATTAAACGAGGGAAGAAAAAATTTGTAAACACTTATGCTTTGCATCCAAAGAACTCGGTAGCAGTTAAAATGATTTTTGAAATGTTTTTAGCGGGTTATACTCGAAGTGAAATCTTAGCAAAATTAAAGGAACTAGGATATAAAAACGCCCGAGGCAATGATTTTCTTGAAACGAATATTGACAAGATTTTAAGAAATGAACGATACACGGGCGTTTATATAATGGAATATAATAAAGGTAAACAAGTGCGTTATCAAGATATTGAAGTGCTGCGTAATGAGGGCGGTTTGCCAAAAATTATAGAAAAAGAAGATTTTGACAAAGTTCAGCAAATATTAAATGCACGCAAACATCGACCAAGCAGTCATTCGGCAGTTGATTTTCTATTGACAGGGAAAATTGTTTGCGGGAATTGTGGTGCTGCTTTCACTGGCTCTACTCACTTAAAAAACGGACAAGAATATCATTATTATCGATGCAATAGGAAAAGTGATGACTGCAAAATGGTTTCAATAAGGAAAGAGGCAATAGAAGACTTTGTTATTTCGGAAATAGAGAAAATTGCCAAAAGCGAAGAATATATTTCAAATATACTCGACCGCTTTGTTGAATTTTATAAAGAGCGAAACAACAACAGCCAAATAATAAAAACGCTTGAAACCAACTTACAGAATGTTGAGCGTAAAATTGGCAACTTGACAAATGTGGTGGCGGAAACGGGCAAGTATTCAGATGTGTTTGAAGCACAATTAGATTCATTGGCTGACGAGAAAATTAAAATACTTGCAGACCTAAAAAGAGAAAGCAACATCGGCTTTACTGATTTTGTAAACAAAGAGAATTTACGCCGCTCGTTCCTTAATGTTTTGAAGTTGATTAGGACTGGCGAGGTTAAGGACAAGAGGATTGTTATCGACACAGTGCTTAACAAAGTTATTGTTTATAACAATCGTGTAGAAGTTTTTGTAAACATTTTACCATTTGAGGACGCGTCTGCGGAAATGATGATTTCCAGCCAAGACCTTACTGATTATGGTCTTTTAGAGCCAAATGAAAAAAGGAATATCGCCCAAATAGGCGATATTCCGAGCGAAAATGCTTTTGGTGACCCCTACGGGATTCGAACCCATGATACCGCCGTGAGAGGGCGGTGTCTTAACCACTTGACCAAGGGGCCATTCAATTGATAGCGATCTTATTATAGCATATTGTTTTCAAAAAATCAATCAAATTTACAAAAAAATAATGCAGCATCTACCATTTTTAATGGACTGCCGTTGCAAAACATGAGAAAAATAATATTCCCCCTTAAATTGTCTGGTTGAATTTATGAACCTGGCGGGCAAGTTCTTCCGCCCTGTCGCAGAGGTCTTTGAAACGTTGCTCGCTTGCCTTCATCTCTTTGATGATGGCTTGTTTTTCTTTCTCGTTGGCGTTGTTGTATGCTTTAAGAAGTTCTTCTTTTTCCACCTGTAAGGCTTGAAGTTCCAACTTCACGTCTGCAAGTTTCTTTTTAAAATTCTCAACTTGCGCTTTTGCATCTTTCATTTTCGCTCCACAATTTTTCCTCTTCCTCAAGTCATTTTAGGTCACACTCTGCGTAAAAAATTATTCCCAATTTTTCAACTTTTCCACCGCGTCCTTGCGATTTTTGCTGGAATAGACGAAACTTCCGCTGACAAGGATGTCGGCACCATTTTCCACAAGTTGTTTGGCATTCTGCGGAGTGACCCCGCCATCAAATTCAATCTTAAACGGCAGATTATTGTTGCGGCGGAAGGCGTCCACCTCTTTCACGCGGTCAATCATCTCCGGCATAATTTCCTGCCCGCTTGCCCCCGGCTGCACACCCATAATCAGAACAATGTCGCAGCCAAACACGAAAGAGCGGATGTCCTTAAACTTGGTATCCGGCTTCAGTGAAATGCCCGCAAGCACGTGATTTTGCTTGATATATTTCAAAACGTTCAGCAAATCCTCTTTGTTGTCGAAGGCTTCATAATGCACGGTGATGATGTTTGCCCCCGCAAGGATGTATTTTGCGATGTCCTCGGTGGGCTCTTTTTGCATA
>CANQQH010000089.1 GCA_947625955.1 uncultured Clostridia bacterium
AAACACGCAACAAAAAAAGACTTCGCTGATGCGAAGTCCTTTTTTTGTTGATTAATTGAGGCCGTCTTTGAAGCTCTTGCCGAATTTCAAAGTTGGAACTGTGCAAGCTGCAACTTTAACTTTTGCGCCTGTGCTTGGGTTTGTTGCTGTTCTTGCTTCTCTCTTCTTTGCCTCGAATGTTCCAAAGCCAACGAGTGCGATTTTGTCGTTGCCTTTCATTGCGGTTTCAACAGTCTTTACAAATGCATCATAGAAAGCACCTGCGTCTTTGATTGTTAAACCTGCTTCGTTTGCGATTGCTCTTAAAAATTCAGTTTTGTTCATTTTTGAGTTCTCCTCCCTTTTGTAATAGAAAGTTTCTTCCTATTCATTACTCGTATTTTAGCATAATTTTTTTTGAGGTGTAAAATGATTTTCATGAAATTACACAAAAAATTGCGGTTTTTCTTAGAAAATATCGGCATTTTATGGCTTTTGGGCTTGCTTGAACAGGCAAAGAGTTCTTTGCATAAAATAAAGTGTGGGCAAAAGTCCCACGAAAAACGCGAGGTGAGGTGATGCTTTTGGAGCAAAACAACAGCATAATAAAGGATTCAACCATCGAAGAGGGCGCGATTATTCATCCTTTTGTTTGCATTATTAACTCAAGGGTGGAAAGCGGAGCGGAGATTTTGCCCTTTTCCTATATCGAGAACTCTTTCATCAAAAAGGGAGCGCGCGTGTTTGCGTCGGTTATTGAAAACTCTTTGATTGAAAGTGGGGCAGTGGTGGGGCCATATAGTCATCTCAGGCAGGGTGCCGTCGTGAAAGAAAACGCGAAGATCGGCAACTTTGTTGAGGTGAAGAATAGTGTTGTTGGAAAAGAGACAAAGGCAAGCCACCTCTCGTATATCGGCGACGCAACAATCGGCGAGAAATCCAACATCGGTTGCGGAGTGGTCTTTGTTAACTATAACGGAAAAATC
Source organism: uncultured Clostridia bacterium (assembly GCA_947625955.1). GTDB lineage: Bacteria > Bacillota > Clostridia > Christensenellales > UBA1242 > UMGS2069. The sequence goes on from CANQQH010000089.1 coordinate 966, forward strand.
AAGCAGCAAACTCATGTTGGAAACAATTGTTTTGTTGGTTCGTCGGTCAACCTTATTGCGCCTGTGCAGGTGGGCGACAAGTCGTTTATCTGCGCTGGAACAACGGTTGACGGCGATGTTCTTCCCGGCGAATTTGTTATTGGGCGTTCACGCATGACGAAAAAACCAAACAAGGCTCACGAATATCTTAAAGGAGAATAGAATGTCGGTTTTCTTTGGAACGGACGGACTTCGCGGCATTGTTGGGCAAGACCTCAATTTCGACGTTGCCTACAAGTGCGGCAATTCGCTCAGCCAAACCATAAAGGGGGGCAGGGTTGTTATCGGGCGAGACACCCGAACAACCGGCTCCTACCTCGCAAGCGCAATTTCTGCGGGGCTCATGGCGGGCGGAGTGAATGTTGTTGACGCTGGAATTGTTCCAACGGCCGCGATTGCATATCTCACAAAAGAGAAAAATTTTGATTTTGGAATTTCAATCACAGCCAGCCACAATCCAAGCGAGTATAACGGCATCAAGATTTTCTCATCTCTCGGCGAAAAACTTGGCGACAAGGAGGAAGAGCGCGTTGAGAGAGGATTTATCCATAGTTTGCACGTGTGTGCTGACGAAGTGGGGGAGTATGTTTTCGACCCTGGGCTCAAAAACGCCTACTTTAACTTTTTGAAAAATTCGATTTCTTGTTCGCTTGCGGGCCTCAAAATTGTTATTGACGCGTCGAACGGCGCGAGCTACTATCTCGCCCCGAAAGTGCTGAGAAGTCTTGGGGCAAAGGTCGTCTTGAAAAGCTGCTCAAATAATGGAAGGCTTATAAACCACGAGTGCGGCTCCCTGCATCCCGAGGCGCTCGCCGAGAAAGTGAAAAAGGTGGGCGCCAACGTTGGGCTTTGCTTCGACGGCGACGCCGACCGCCTCATCGCCGTTGATGAAAATGGCAACATTGTTGATGGCGACAAGATTATCTTTGCCCTCGCGCTCAGCCTCAAACAAAAGGGCGAGCTCAACCAAAACATTGTTGTTGGAACGAGCATGACGAACATGGGCATTGAGGCGAGCCTTGAAAAGCAAAAAATCAAGCTTCTTCGCGCCGACGTTGGCGACAAATACGTTGCCGGCATCATGTTCAGCCAGGGTCTGTCTATTGGCGGGGAGCAATCTGGGCATATCATTCTCAGCAAGTTTTTGCACACTGGCGATGGTATCCTCACGGCGCTGCAACTGCTTTCAGCAATGAAAGAAAGCAATCAAACACTCTCTCAGCTTTGCTCGGTTCAACTTTTTCCACAGGTCATCAAGAGTGTGAAAGTGAAGGAGAAGCTGAGAATACTTGGAAGCGAAACACTTGCGAACGCGATTTCCTCCGTTCAGCAAGAGCTCGCAGGGGAAGGGCGCGTGCTTGTGAGGGCGTCGGGGACAGAACCGAAGATCAGGATTATGATTGAAAGCGTCACCAAGCAAAAGAGCGAGGCGCTGGCGTCGTATCTTGCAATGATAATTTCAACGCTTGAAAGCTCGGAGGAAAAGCTATGTGCGGAATAGCGTGCTACGTTGGGAAAAATGCAGGAAAGAATTGCTTTGAAGCACTGGAAAAACTCGAATATCGCGGCTACGACAGCGCCGGTATCGCCGGGCTTGAAAATGGCGAAATCTGCGTCTATAAAAGGCGCGGGCGAGTGAACGCAATAAAAGACTACGCGCTCAAAATGCAGTCGGGCGTTGCAATCGCCCACACGCGCTGGGCAACGCATGGCGGGGCAAACGAACAAAACGCGCATCCGCACTTGTCGTTCGACCGGTCTATCGCGCTGGTGCATAATGGCATTATTGAAAACTTCCAGACCCTTCGAACAGAACTCCTCATGAAGGGGATTGGGCTTAGTAGCGAAACGGACACAGAGGTTGCTCTCAACCTCATTGCTTCTGAGAGCGGAACGCTTAAAGAAAAGCTCAAAAAGGCGCGAAACAAACTCGTTGGCAGCTATGCGTTTGTGCTTCTTGACAAAGACGGCACGATTGTTGCCGCGCGAAACAAGTCACCGCTATACCTGGCAAAGGGCCAAGACGGCATCATGCTTTCAAGCGACGTGCTCTGCTTCTTCTCGCTCTACGATTCTTTTTACCCGCTCAGCGAGAACGACATTGTTGAGATAAAGAACGGCGAGCTTAGGGTTCTTAACGAGAACCTGCAAGAGAAAGAAATTTCTTTCAAGCCGCTGAGTAAGAGTGAAGTTGAGATTTCGCTGCTTGGCTATTCCTATTTCATGGAAAAGGAAATTCATGAAATCCCAAAAGTTATTTCAAAGATTGAAAGCCACTATAAGAGCGGGGAAGAGTTTGAGAAAATCAAGGACCTGTTCTCTGGGATCGATAGCATCGCAATCGTTGGTTGCGGCACGGCGTATCACGCGGCGCTCTATGGCGCAAAAGTGCTTGAAAACAAGCTTGGCATCCGTGCCGACGCCTTTGTTGCGAGCGAACTCAAATATGCAAACAAGGTGCTTCACAACACGCTTGGCATATTCGTGAGCCAGAGCGGGGAAACCGCCGACACCCTCGGCTGCGTCAACATTTTCAAAGAGCGCGGCTTCAAAACAATCGCGCTCACAAACAACACCCACTCAACGCTCGCGAGGTTGTGCGACCAAACATTGCCAGTTTGCGCAGGGGTTGAGATTGCGGTTGCGTCAACCAAGGCGTATGTTGCGCAGATTCTTGTTTTCACCTTTCTTGCCTACTATCTCAGCGGAGAGAAACGCGACATTTTGAAGGGGCTTTCAAGCAAGGCAAAGAAACTTCTTTCAATCGACAAACGCATTGTGAAAGACATAAAGTCCGCAAAGCAGGTGTTCTTCATCGGCCGCGAAAAAGACAGCGTCACCGCGCTTGAAAGTGCGCTCAAACTCAAAGAAATCACCTATAAAAGCGCCGAAGGCTACTCTGCTGGCGAACTCAAACACGGAACGCTCGCGCTCATTGAAGAGGGAACTCCCGTTGTTGTTTTTGCGAGCGTGTCATGCCTCATGCAAAAAACCCTGTCAAGCGCCGAAGAAGCGAGGGCAAGGGGTGCAAAAATCATTCTTGTTGCGCCAAAAACGCAGAAGGACACGAAGTGCGACTATTTCCTTTCCTTGCCGCGCGTTGACTTTGAGGAACT
>CANQQH010000090.1 GCA_947625955.1 uncultured Clostridia bacterium
GTTGTTTCTGGGTTTCCAAACATGACGCCAACTTTTTCACGAAGCTGGTTGATGAAAATAACGCAGGTTTTTGTTTTTGAAGTGATACCTGCAAGTTTTCTCAGCGCTTGCGACATAAGTCTTGCTTGAAGACCAACATGGCTATCGCCCATCTCGCCATCGATTTCGGCTTTTGGTGTGAGCGCTGCAACAGAGTCGATAACAACAATATCGATTGAGCCGCTTCTCACGAGGCTTTCGCAGATTTCCAAACCTTGCTCACCAGTGTCTGGTTGAGACACATAGAGGTTCTTGATGTCAACGCCAAGTCTCTGCGCATAGATTGGGTCGAGCGCGTGTTCAGCGTCGATAAAGGCGGCGGTTCCACCAGCTTTTTGAGCCTCAGCGATAATGTGAAGCGAAACCGTGGTTTTACCTGAGGATTCAGGGCCATAGATTTCAATGATTCTTCCGCGTGGCACACCACCAATTCCAAGCGCCATGTCAAGGGTCAAGCAGCCTGTTGGGATGACTTCAACTTCCTGAACAGGTGCTTCGCCAAGCTTCATGATGCTTCCTTTTCCAAATTGTTTTTCGATTTGAGCAATTGCTTGTTCAAGTGCTTTTTCTTTCTCGTTCATAATTCTATACTTCCTACTTTAATATATTGATAAGTTTGAAACAAATGGTCTTTGCCAGATTATTCATGTGGTCGCGTTTTCGAGCATTTGATTCGGTTTTGAAGATTTTCACACCACTTTCGGTTCCAATCGCAACATAGGCGGTGACTTCGTTCTTATTATAATACAATTTGCTGCCGTCTGCAAGTGTTGAAATGCAAACAACATATAAATCCGCTGCAATTCGCGAACGAATTGACGAGGCAATGTCGAACGCAATCTCTCCGCAAACACCACCATTGGCCGTAAACTTGAATGGGCTGAGGTCGAAGTGGTCGATCATCGCCTTTATTGATGGCATGATATACGACGCCTTTATAATGCTCTCCGCGCCATCAAAGGTCATAAGATTATTCGTTATGATTCCGCCCGTTGCTTGCTCCATCAGCGCGATGGTTTTGTGTCTGACGCTCAAAATCTCATAGAGCCTTTCATAGAGGCTAACATCGTGGTCGGCGTAGATATACTTTGCGAAAGTGCTGACTATTTTTGAAAGCGACTGCGAATATTCCTCGCTTTCAGCCTTCTCCTCAACAACCATGAAAGTGTCTTGATACTTTTCCTTCACATACACATTCACAATCTCATTGTTGAGGCCGAGTTTTTTAAGTTCGTCGTTGATTTGATCGCCAGTCAGACCGAAAAGTTTTAGTGTTTGACTTCTCATTTTATCCTCCTATTTTCCCTGAGGTGCCTTTTTTTCCTGCGGCTTTGATTCCTTGAAAGCTTTCACGGCCTTCACGGCATAGTTAACAAGCGAAATTATTGCCAAGAGTGTTCCAACAACCATGAGCGCGAGCCCCAAACACCTAACATATTCAATAGGCAGCGCGCCGAGTTTTGCGCTCTCGCCTGCTTTGAGGCAGTCTCTAAGCCCAACATAGAACATCAAAACCATTGAGGCGATATCGAGGAAAAATGATTTGATTTTTCCAAAGATGTCAGCCGCAATAACGATATTCTTGTTTGCCGCCACCATGCGAATACCTGAGATGACATTGTCTCTCAAAACAACAATCAAGATGATAACAACTGAAAGCCAAACCTCAGCAACGTTCCCGGCGAACAGCACCAAGATCATTGCCGTTGTTGTTATCGCTTTGTCGGCAATTTGGTCCATGAACTTTCCGAAGTCGGTTATTTGGTTATACTTTCTTGCGATATAGCCATCCAGAAAATCAGTGAGGCACGCCAAAATATAGATGCCCAAGGCAACGAACACGCCAATCCCGTTTGGAATATTCAAAAGGAACAAAAGCACAACAACTGGCGTTAAAAACATTCTTATCATTGTTAAAATATTAGGAACATTCCACTTCATTATTCTTTTTCTCCATATAGGTCATAGTCTTTTGCGCGATTAATTTTCACATTATAGTATTGCCCAATATCTGCGCTCTCGCTAGATTTGAAATAGACAAGAGTGTCAATTTCAGGCGATTGATATTGCGTTCTGCCAAAGAATCTTGCCTTTTGATAGTCGATTCCTTCATAGCAAACTTCAAGCGTTTTGCCAACATAGTGAAGTTTGTTATATCTATTTGCAATTCTCTTTTGCAACCTGACAAGTTTGATGAGCCTCTTTTGCTTGATTTTTTCAGGAACTTGGTTTGGCATCTTTGCCGCCGCCGTCCCCTCTTCTTTTGAATATGCAAAGAAGCCAACGTGCGTTAAAGGATACTTCTTCAAGAAGTTATAAAGCTCAATGAAGTCAGCCTCGGTTTCGCCTGGGAAACCGACCATGAAAGTTGTCCTGATCGCTATTTCTTGCGGCTGAGATTTTATCTTCTCAACAAGCTTCACAACGCCGTCATAGTCAATGTGCCTGTTCATTCGGCTGAGGATTCCGCTTGAAACGTGTTGAAGCGGTATGTCGAGGTAGTTGCAAAGCTTCTCGTTTTTCATCATCTCGTCAAGAAGTTCGTCGGTGATGAGCTCTGGATAGCAATACAAAAGTCGAATCCACCTTAGGTTCTTGATTTTTGAAAGTTCTCTTATGAGATTAACGAGCATTGGCTTTTTATCTTTATTAAAGTCCGTGCCGTATCTTGTGACGTCTTGCGCAACCAAAATCAGTTCTCTTGAACCTTCATTCACAAGTTCAGTTGCCTCTTTCACTAGTTCCTCGATTGGCCTTGACCTATATTTCCCGCGAATAAATGGGATTGTGCAGAATGTGCAATAGTTATCGCACCCGTCGGCAATCTTCAAATACGCATAGTGCTTTGGAGTTGTTATTATTCTGCTCTTCACCTCAAAGTCGTGATTATTGTCGTTAATATCAATAATTTTCTCATTCGTTTTATAAGACTCTTCAAGGATTTTAACGATGTTGTGATATTCGTTGATTCCAAGGAAAATATCAACCTCAGGCAAATCGTTTCGCATATCACTTAGCCACTTTTGAGGCATACATCCAGTCACCACAAGCTTCTTGCAAGAGCCGAGTTTCTTATATTCGCTCATCTCGAAAATGGTGTCCATCGACTCCTTTCTCGCGTTCGCTATGAATCCGCAAGTGTTGATGATGATTATCTCAGCTTTCGATGGGTCAGACGTGAAGCCATAGCCCCCCTCGCTGAGATATGTTAGCATATGCTCGGTATCAACGCGGTTTTTGTCGCACCCAAGCGAGATAACCCCAACAAGTTTTTTCTTTTTTTGACTATTTTCTTTCATATTCGCTCCTTTATTCGCCGTCATCTACGTTTCCAAAAAGTTCGTTGTATTGTTCCATAGTTATCTTAACGTCGCGAGGCTTGTTGCCAATGCCACTGTCGATAAAACCAAGGTCCTCCATTTGGTCAATAATTCGACCCGCACGAGAATAGCCAATGCTGAACCTTCGCTGAATCATTGATGCTGACGCCTTGCCCGACTTCATGACAAGTTTGAGTACTTTTGGCATGAGTTCGTCCATTCGGCTCGCAGACCCACCTTCTTCGCCATCGTCTGCCTTTTCTTCTTCTTTTTCTGGCTCGGCATAAATCATCTTTTGCACTTCTTCGTCATATACACTCTCGTTGTGCGCCTTGATAAAGTCCAAAGTCTTTTCTATTTCTTCATCGCTTACAAACGCGGCTTGCAAACGCACAATTTGGTTGGAGTCTTGCGCAGAGAGAAGCATGTCGCCTTGCCCAAGAAGTTTTTCGGCGCCACCTTGGTTGATGACCGTGCCCGAGTCTGCCGCACTAGAAAGCGCAAAGGCAACACGAGTTGGCAAGTTATTTTTGATAACGCCCGTGATAACATCTACCGATGGTCTTTGAGTTGCAACCACCATGTGAATGCCGGCAGCACGACCAAGTTGGGTTATTCTTTGAATCTTTGTTTCAACATCTTTCTTTGCAACGTTCATGAGTTCGGCAAGTTCGTCGACAATGATAACAAGGTATGGAAGTTTCTTCTCTTCGCCATTTTTAACCGCTGGGCAAACATTGAATTG
>CANQQH010000091.1 GCA_947625955.1 uncultured Clostridia bacterium
CATTGGAGCAGCTGGAACTCAGGAGAGATTCAACTCAAACGCGGCAAGAACACAATCGAGGCGCGCAACTTTATGAATGATAAATACTCAATTCGCAACATCGTTTTGGGCGGGCCGGTTTATCTTGTTAATCCATACAGCGAGACTGAGCAGTCAAACAAGGTCAAGGTGTATATTGAGGGGGGAACGGTTTTCCCAGTCTTCCACTTTGGTGACGACGAGCAGGAGTATAAGGCGAAGCTCAGCGACTATGTTAACTTAGTAAACCAAAATCCAGACCAGATTGTGAATTGCACAGAGCTTGTTTCAAACCGCGTTATCATGACGGTCAGGGCAACGGTTGCAGACGAGATGTATCAAACATACAGCGCGCAGCAAAACCTTGTGAACTGGAACACCTACATGGAGCAGCTTTTGGAGTTTGAGGGCATTTCTCTTAACAGCAGAGGTGCGCACTATAACAAAATGAATGACTACATCAACTGCAATTTCCGCCTTATGCAACCATATGGCGCTGCCTATGCCTACACGGAGCATATCGGCATCCAGCCCGACTGGGAGCGAACTGCCATCTTTGGCGGGGGCTACGGCTGGGGCTACACGCACGAAATTGGGCATATGATTGAAATTGGCGAGCGTGAGATTGGCGAAATCACCAACAACATGCTGTCAAAATACTATGAAACCGCAATTGAGAAAACGGCAACTCGTGGAAGTTTCGACGCAACCTTGAAGGCGCTTTCGTCGGATGTTGACTTGCCTGCGTCCTTCTTCTCCGACAGCGAGCTCAACTTCCTTGTTTGGTGGTATTTGGAAAGCTACCACATCGGCTTCTGGTCGGAGCTTGAAAACCACTACCGCTACACCGACAGCGAGGGACTAAAAAACACCGAAAAACAGGTGTATTATAGCAGTCTCATCATGGGCTTTGACATGTCCTACTACTACGAGCGCTGGGGCTATCATCTCAACGAGCAAAAGTATTTCTCGTCAGACACGGTCAGCGATGAGTTCAAGGCGGCAATGCAAAAGGCGAAAAATAACGGACTCATTAAGGATGCGGAGCCTCTCAAATTCTGGTATCTTGACAGCAAGGAATATTTGCTTGTTAAAGAGGGGCAAACAAAGCTTTATAATAAGGACGACAAGCCAACTCTCAACAGCGTTACCAAGACCAACGAAGGCTACTTCATTAATATGAGCGAGGCGAAGTCGAACAGCCCTGCGCATCTCGGGTTTGAGATTATTGAAGGGCAGGGAGAGAGTGCCAAGGTTGTTGGCTTCACCCACGCTAACCAATTTGTTGACACAACTTCCTATCCTCATGGCTACACTCCTTCCTACTCTGTTGTTGCCTATGACAGGGCGCTTCAAAAATCTTCGCCAAGCGAGACTAAGACGGCGGTTGAGCAGAACGCAGTTGTGCGCCTCAACAATTCCTACTATTCGTCGCTCTCCGAGGCAATTTTGAGGGCTGAATCGGGAGAAACAATTTATCTTTTGAAAGACATCATCGAGTCGGGAATTGTTGTTGACCGCAACATCAATATTGTTGTTGACGACAGTGTTTCAAATAATATCACCATTTCAAGAAGCGCGGTTGGAGACATCTTTGTTGTTAACGCTGGGGTACACCTCACGCTTATGGGAAAAGTAAACGCAAAGATTATCATCGACGGCAACAAAATTAAACAAAAAGGAGCGCTTATCAAACTCACGGGCAGCGCAGACCTTTCCTATGTTGTTTTGAAAAATAACATCAACGAAAACGACGGCGCGGGCTTGCTTGTTGATGGCGGGTCGGGCTCAGGTGTTGTTTTGAACGCAAGCCATGTTGACTTCACTAACAACACGTCGATAAAAAATGGCGGCGCTATCTATAATAATATATCAAGAAAAACGCTCAATTTCTCGCATTGCAACTTCACAGGGAACTCGGCAAAGGTTGCAGGCGGCATATATAATGTTGGAACAATGACCATTAGCGAGTGCAATTTCACGCAAAACTCTGCGAGCGGGAACTGCGGAGCAATTTGCAATATCGGTGGCGGTGTTATGACCATTTCAAAAACCACGATAACAGACAGCTCCGCACTCTCGGGCGCGGGGTTATATCTTGACGGAAAGACTGAGCTCACGGACTGCACGATTGAAAACAACACGGCGGTCAACAATGGTGGCGGCGTGTTCTTCGAGGGCGGCAACTCGGCGCGTCAACTTTCGCTCTTTGGTGGAACAACAATTTCGTCAAACACGGCTGCCAATGGTTCAGCACTGTTTGTTAATAATGGCATTGCAAACATCAAGGGTGCAACGATTGGCGCAAATGGGGCAGACAATTCCTTTGCCATTGTTGTTAACAACGGAACGCTGAACATTTATAAAGTTTCAACAATCAATGAAAATTTGAAGCGCGGAGAAAGGGGCGAGTTTGTGCTCTATGACGGAATGTTCAACACCAGCAAAAATAATATCGCCATTTCGAGTGATGGGCTTGTTTCAGGCTCACTGATTTTGAGAGCTGCAAACTTCGACCTTGACGAGGAAACAACGCACCTGTTTTCGGTGAAAACCGGCGCAACAAAGATTGAAGAGAAGAAGAAACTTCTTGCAACGATCCAGGAGTTTGAAGTCAAGGTCACAGTCAATGGAACTTCAACAACTCATAACGTTTTGAACGGCAATCTCTTCACTCTCGCAACTGAAAGCGACGACGAGACAATTCATATTCTAAGCTACTTGGCAAACGGCAGGTCATTCACCCCAGGTGAAGAGGTTGAGATCAGCTCGGACATTGAGTTTATTGCAAATGTTGAAGCAAAAATGGTTGTTAGTTTGAAAGTTGGCAGCAATAGCGAGAATGTCTATGTTGTTAAAAATGAGTATTACACGTTGCCTGCAAAGAGCACTCAAAATGTTGGCATACTCTATTGGGAAAACGAAAGCAAGACGTATTTTCCATATCAAAGCGTGCTCATCGACAGCGCCAAGACTTTTACGGCAACAACAAATAATCAGCTTCAAGTTGATTTCAAACGCGACGGAACAAAGTTTGAAACGAGATATTATAACTATGGCGAATACCTGATTTTCCCTGAGGTTCAAGGGATGCCAAGGGGCAGAGAACTTGACTATTGGACGACTGAAAATTCAGCCGAAAAACTTCAAAACGGGCTCTATAAAATAACAAAAAATGCAACGTTCAACGCAACAACAAAAATTCAGCGCTTGCATGTTAGCTATGTTTTTGACACTGGCGAGGTCTATGACGAATTTGATGTTGACTTTGGAACAAAAATAACTCTCAAAGAGCCAACGACTTGTCCTGTTGGGCATGAGTTTGACCATCTTGTTTATCTGGGCGAAGAGGTTGAAATCGGGCATGAAATCACCGTTGAAAGTGCTGTTACAATCCAAATTGCTTTGCAGGTTGACAAACTGAGCATGACATATAACTTCGAGGGCTATGATCCAATCGAGTGGATTGAGGAGTATGGCAACGAGCTCAAACTTGAACTTTTGGCGCCAATCCCAGAGGGCAAAGAGCTTGACTACTTTCTTGTTAATAATGAAAAGCACGCCCTCAACGACGTTATAACCCTCACAACCGACACCGTTATTGATGTTAAGCTTAAACCAATAATGCTCGAAATAACCTATATGATAAACGGCGAAGTGTTCGAGACCGCTTTGGTTGAGTATGGCACGGAATATAAACTTGGAATCACGAAAAGTGCGCCAAAAGGCTACAAAGTTGACCATTATGTGCTTCATGGAGTTGACAGGGAAAAAGGTTTTGTTCATACTATTATCAATAGTACAATTGTGGATGTCGTGCTTGCCAAAAAGCCGATCAATACACTTGTTCTTTTGATTTCTGTCTTTGCGGGTGGAGCGCTCTTGCTTTGCTCAATGGCAGTAATTTTGCTAGTTTACAAGAAGAAGAAAAAAATATAAGGAGGAGTTATGGAGAATCAAAAGAAGGAAAGGGGCAGTGCTGAAAAGTCGTGGTGGAATCTTCAGCACTGCCCCTTTCCTTCTTTTGATTCTCCATAACTC
>CANQQH010000092.1 GCA_947625955.1 uncultured Clostridia bacterium
ACCAAGTGAAGCCGAAGTTTTATGGTAGTTTGACCATCGACCTTGACGGCGACGACGAGTCGGTCAGCATTGAAGATATTGAGATTGTTCACGACGGAACCAAGGTGGAGGGCGAGAACAACAACACCCTTGTTGGCATCAACCTTGTAAATGGTGGGCTCGAATTTAAGAAAAGTAAGGTTGGGCTCAACGATGCGTCACAGCCAGACAAGGGCGCTTCTGGAATGATTGTTTCAAGAAAGCCGGATTCAACATCGGTTATGCCAATAAACATTGAGGGGAATTGCTTTGATGTTTATGAAACAGACGGCGAAACACTCTCAGGTGGGCTGTTGATTTTCAGTGGGGGTGACTACCAAAAAATCAAACTCAACGAGGGCGAAATCTACGATAGCAACGTCTTTGTTGCAACTGGCGAAGGAAACATGTTTATTTCAATAGATTTTTCTTTGCCAAGCATGGTTTATCCCTATTTCGTCACCAGTTCAACGGACGAAATGGTTGACGCGCTCAGCACAAAACAGGCGAAAAATGGCAGCAATTTCACGCTCATTGCCTTTTCGCCAATAAAGAAAAAAGCCGCCGAGCCAATCATTCTTTCGGCGCCGTCTGTTCTCACAATCGACGGCAACAACAAGGCAAACTTCAAGGATTCAACTTTGCAAGTCTTTGGGGTTTTGCGCCTAAATGCAGATGTGGAGAATCTTAATATTGAAAGGGGCGTAAACAAGCAAAACGGTGCCTACGGAAGCATCATCACAAAAGAAGGGGTTGACAGCAAGGTGCTTTCGATAAGTTCCAAGTCATAATAAAAAAGCGAGGTGAAAGTTCACTTCGCTATTTTGTTTTATGAGTTTTTCTTTCGAAATTCCATTCTGCCTCTTTGAACGTGGTCGAGAACGATTTTGCGGATTCTCAGCGACTTTGGGGTTACCTCCAAAAGTTCGTCTTCGTCAATAAATTCAAGGCATTCTTCGAGGGTTAGCGGCTTCACAGGTTCAAGGCGGAGCGCTTCATCCGAGGCAGAAGTGCGCATGTTGGTTAGTTGCTTTTTCTTGCAAACATTAACAACAATGTCTTCTTTCTTTGGGTTGATTCCAACAACCATCCCACCATAGACTTTAACGCCCGGAGTGACGAGGAGTTTGCCTCGCTCTTGCGCGTTATAGAGCCCATATTGGATTGCTTCACCTGTTTCATAGGCAACGAGAGTTCCGTAGTTCCTGCGGTCGATATTGCCCTTATATGGTTGATACTCCTCGAAAACGCTGCTCATCACGCCTTCACCCTTGGTGTCGGTCAAGAATTGGTTCTTATAGCCAAACAGGCCTCTTGCCGGGATGAAAAATTCAAGGCGTATGCGAGAGCCAACATTCGTCATTGTGATGAGGTCGCCCTTTCTTGCGCCGATAGTGCTCATGATTGCGCCAACGCTCTCTTCTGGAACGTCGATTGTGAGCCTGTCGATAGGTTCGCACTTCACGCCGTCAATCTCTTTGTAGATAACCTTTGGCATGCTGACTTGAAATTCGTAGCCGTCGCGGCGCATATTTTCAATGAGGATTGAGATGTGCATTTCACCACGCCCAAGAACGCGGAAGGTGTCGGCATTTGAGGTCTCGAAGACTTTGAGGCTTAGGTCTTTGACCGCCTCTTTGAAAAGCCTGTCACGAAGGTGACGGCTTGTGCAATATTTTCCTTCTGTTCCTGCGAATGGGCTGTTGTTGACTGAAAATTCCATCTCAACACTTGGCTCGCTGATTTTAACAAATGGCAGGGCAACGGGCTCATTTTTGTCGGCAATGGTGTCGCCGATAGTGATCTCGTCGCTTCCCGAAATGCAAACGATGTCGCCGATTGTGGCGCTTTGGGCGTTAACGCGTTTCAGGCCCTCGAACTGGAAGAGGTTCACAATCCTGAATTGCGATTTTTTCTCAGGCTCGTGCCAGTTAACAACTGAAACAACATCGCCAACGCTGACCTTTCCTTGCTCGATTTTTCCAACGGCGAGTTTGCCAAGATAGTCGTTTTGCTCGCAGGATGAAACAAGCATTTGAAGAGGTTTCGTTTCGTCGCCTTTTGGGGCAGGGATGTGCTCAATGATTGTTTCGAAAAGTGGCTTCATGTCGGTGCCCATTTTGTCTGGGTCGAGCGAGGCTATACCCATTCTTGCAGAGCAATAGACGAACGGGCTGTCGAGCTGCTCGTCGGTTGCGCCAAGGTCCATCAAAAGTTCAAGAACCTCGTCAACAACCTCATGAACGCGCGCGTCTTTGCGGTCAATTTTGTTCACAACAACAACCACTTTATGATTGAGTTCAAGCGCTTTTGAAAGCACAAAACGAGTTTGAGGCATGGTGCCTTCAAATGCGTCAACAACCAACAAAACGCCGTCAACCATTTTCAAAACGCGCTCAACTTCGCCGCCGAAGTCGGCGTGGCCAGGGGTGTCGATAACGTTGATTTTAACATTTTTATAGATGCAGGCAGCGTTTTTCGACAAAATGGTGATTCCACGCTCTCTTTCAAGCGCGTTGCTGTCCATAACGCGGTCTTCAACCTGCTGATTATCTCTAAAAACTCCGCCTTGCTTCAACATTTCATTAACAAGCGAAGTTTTGCCGTGGTCAACGTGGGCTATAATTGCGATATTTCTAATATTATTGTTAATCATTCTTTTCTCCTTAGGCGTTACACGTCTTGTTTTATGTCACTCTCATCACTTTTGCGCGCAACACTAAGTTTTATCTCGGTGATACGTCGGTCTTCCATTTTCGTGATTTGGAAGGTGAGGTAGGTTATGGTTTGAACATAGTCATTATGTGCGTTGAGAACATCGTCGATGGCGGTCACCTCAACAACTTTTCCAACTTCTGGCACACCGTCAATGAGTTCATAGAGCATTCCACCAACTGAGGAATAGCTCGTTTCAGGGAGGTGCTCTATTTCAAGATACTCATAGAGGTCTTCGATTGAAAGGTCAGGGTCGAGGACATATTCATTGCCTCCAAGCTTGCGGATTGGCTCAACAACAAGCTCGTCGTCGTGCTCGTCATAGATTTCACCAACAACTTCTTCGAGCGCGTCTTCCATGGTCACAATACCACTTGTTCCGCCGTATTCGTCAAGCACGATGGCGAGATGCTTCTTGTCGTGTTGCATTTGCTTGATAAGGTCGTTGACCTTCATGGTTTCAGTTGCAAACGTTGGCTCGCTCATGATTTCGCGAATCTTGATTTCTTCATTTGCCAGCACTTTTATCATAAAGTCCTTCTGGTTGAGTATGCCAATGATGTTGTCTTTGTCGTTCTCATAAACAGGCACGCGCGAAAATTGGTATTCAACAAAGGTCTTCTTGATGTCGTCAAGGCTGTCGTCAACGTTGATTGCAACGATATCTACTCTTGGAGTCATGATGTCATAGACAGTGCGCGAGCTGAGGTCGAGCGCGCCTTGCAGAAGGTCGGCCTCGCGCTTGTCGATAACCCCTTCTTCGTTCATGGTGTCGATGATGCTTTCAAGCTCGTCTTCGGTCACGGTTGGGGTTTCGGCGACTTTCACTTTCTTGGTCAAAGCTCTTTGCAGCATATCAAAAATCCAAGTGATAGGAATCAAAAGTTTCATGAGAAAGAACAGAACTCCACTTATTTTGAGCGCGAACCCTTCGGGATTGTTCTTTGCAAGCGACTTTGGCAAAATCTCGCCAAAAATCAAGATCACAATTGTCATTGCAACCGTGTTGAGAAGGTTGGAAACTGTTGGATTTATGATAAACTTTGAAAACAAATACGCGCAGATGGTGGTTGATGCAATGTTGACAAGGTTGTTGCCAACAAGTATTGTTGAAAGCGTTTTTTCAAAGTTTTCTGCGATGTATAGTGCGCGTCTTGCTCCTTTCTTCTTTTCGTCGGCATACGACTTGATTCTCAAAATGTTACACCTTGAAAATGCCGTTTCAGCTGATGAAAAGAACGCCGAGAACGCGATGAGCACGATAACGCCCAAAATGGCGAAAGCGTCTGAAATATTAAATGATGGTTTTGCTAGCAATAA
>CANQQH010000093.1 GCA_947625955.1 uncultured Clostridia bacterium
GAGCAGCGTTTTGCAGTAGTCAAGATAGTCAACTTCATAGTAGCCTTTGGTAACATAGAAATCACCATAGCTGAGAATTTCCTCGGAAACGGTTTTGCCATGCTGCCCAGCAAGCCTGCGCAAATAGTGAACAAAGCCTTCATTATTGAAAATTGCGTCAACGCAGCCCGTTCCGTCATCGCAGGAAGCAATCATATTTTTGACATCCTCTTCATCCAGCCCGGCGAACTGTTGTTTTGAAACCTTTGCCTCAGGAACAAACAAGTTGACCGCCTCTTGAAATGAGATTGCGTTCATCTCTGCAATAGTTCTTAGCACAGTACCAACAGAGGTCGCACTCTTACCAAGTTTAACGATATTATTTTCGTCCATTCTAAGCCTTATAACTTTCGCCACAGCGTTTTTGAAGTCCTCGTCGTTGCCAACGAAGTTTGAGTTCGACATAACATAGGCAGATTTGCTGCTCAAATATTCATATGTGCCGTTTGGAACATCCATAAGAGCGTTTATCGCCTGAGAAACAGAACAGCGGTTTTTCTTTGCAAGCTGCAAAACATACTTATATGTGCTTGGATGCAGCTTTGCAAGGCCAGTAATCTTGCCATTTTCATCAACCATAGACTGCAAAATTTCAATATGATTTTCACGCGCCTGAGCAGGGCTCGTATAACCAGTACCATGCGCTGGCGCCCTTTCAACATGGTCGAAATTAAAGCCGATAGATGAGCGAATATAGTCTTCAACATCAATATTGCGATGCGCCGCACGAGACTTCAAAGTTATCCAAGTTCTCGAATCACGAACCGGAAACAAAACGCCATTTTCAGTCATTGCGGTCAATTTTTCATAGAGCAAATCATCACTCACCTTTCGGCTACGCGATTTCAAAACGCACCCAAACTCTTCAAGTGCTTTCAAAAACTCTTCACTTTCAACCTTCTTTGCTCTTTTCTTTCCCATATTTTCTCTCCCGTTTTGCTAGTTTTGGCATATGTTTTGCATATTTCATACACAAATTTTGCGTTTTTTGCAATTATTCGTCTTCACCATATTCCATTGAAAGTTTGCTTTTGCGAGCATACTTCGTGATGTGGAAACCGAATTTTTCAACATAGTTTGCTAGCGAAAGTTTTTCAACTCTTGCCCTGAGGTTTATAACCCCATATGCTTCTTCATCAATTCGAATCTTATCAACACAGCCAGTGCCGTCGTCGTATTTTTTGAGAAGCTTTGCAATCTCAACCTCGGTTGGTGGAATATGCCCCTTATATTTGGCATTAGGAACGAAATATAAAACAACTTCTTCAACACTCATGCTATTGAAAACCGAAATTTTGTGAAGCAATTGATACACCTTTTGATCGGCTTTTGTGAGCCCAACAACATAGCCATTCTCGTCCATGCAACTCATGATGGCAGAGACAATCTGCTGGCGTTTCTCATTGTTGTTTGCAATGAAGTTGGCGTTGCTCATGTGATAGATTGATTCTTTTGTGTTTTGACTGATGTAGTGATGCGACTGAGTTTCGTCGCCAAGAAGTTTGTTCACAGCCATGTCTAGCGAATAGCCATTTTCAATTGCATAGCGGCGCAAGAAAAATCTTGTTTTTGGAAACCGGCTTGCCAGAAAAACAACATCTTTATTATTGTTAACGCAAGCGCGAATATTTCTCACATGCTCATCGAATGAAACCGTGTTTCTTTTTCGCTTGATTTTTGTCACCTTATAGCCAGTTTTTTCAATGATTGCTTCAAGCGTTGTATTTTGCTCACGCGCACACTTTCTCAAATACACAGCAAGACCTGGATTTTTTTGAAGATCAATCTCACCATTTTCGGTGATTTTTCCAAGCTCTTTTATTATATCACATTCTTTCCAATTTTTCTTTTTTGTTTGCAAACATTTTTCAAATTTTCTTGCCGCAACTTTCTCAGCATGATATGAAGGCTTCTTCGCCCTCGCCTCTTGGTTCTGCGTTTTCACCATACCAGAAAAATCAGGGTTGCCCCTGAACAAAGCATTTATCGCTGTGTATTGCCAACCGCAGAGCAAAAAAACAACTTCATTGATAGACGTTGGGTCGTTTGGGTTTTTCTGGTTGTAGTCATCAATGAAGTTTCTTAAAAGATGATACGCTCTTCCGCGAAATTGTTTTCCTTTGCTGTGCGCTTTTTCAATACTAGTTTTGAAATATTCAGCATCGTGATTTTTGAAAAAAATATCACTTTTTGTTAGTTTTGACATTGTTTTTGCACCTTTACTAGATAGTTTTTGCGTTTTTATTCGTCGCCAGGTTCACGGGAATTGGTGTTTGAGATATTGGCAGAGTTTCCACTTTCCACGTTTTGCTTTTCGAGTTGACGCTTAAAGAGCACGTATAATTTATATTCGTCTTCTGTCAAATATAGTCTTTTGTTCCTGTTGCTTCCCGTTCTGCCATTAACATAGTCATAGCCAAAGTGACACAGCATATCACAGACACTCATGCCAAGAACCCCAGAATATCGTTCAAGTGCATAATGAAATTCATAACTCATCTTTGTTATTACTTTATTGTCGCCAAACATTGCATATATATTTTGCCCAATTTCCTCTTCGGTCATCATGGGCGCTTTTAGTGGGTCTTTATATGCCCTTTCATAGCTGAAACCGAATGCTTCAATAACATCGCTAACGTAGTTGAGTGCGCCGCCCGGGCAAAAGTTTTTGTAGTAGCAAATGCGATTATAGAGTTCTGGGTGCGAAGTGTTCACACCGCTAACATCGCCATTTTTGCCATAGTAGGCAGTCAGCATGGTTCGAATGTAGTCTTCATGGTCAACCTCTTTCACGTCCCATGAAAGATGATAGTCACCCACGTCTTTCAAAATCTCGTTGATGCTTCTCCCTTCCATTTGCGACCTTTGTTGCAGATAACTCAAAAGCCCCTCACACTTTCTAATGGAGTCAACGCAGCCAACGCCGTCATCATAGGTTTCAAGCATCTCGGCGAGTTTTTCGTCAGTCATCCTCAGCCACTTTTTAGCCCTATACCTCGCCTCAGGCACAAAAATCCTGATTGCTTCTTCAAGTGAAATTTGGTTTGTTGTTGCGATTGAGTTAAGAATTGATTTCACATTCGAGTGTTTTTGCAGCAAGTTCACAACATAGCCTTCTTCGTCCATACATTCGCGAATCGCATCAATAACAAGCTTGGTTGTTTGAGGATTGTTCGCAACAAAGTTTGGGCTATCAAGTGTATAAATTGAGTGCCTTGAATCAATGAGTTGATATGTTCCATCCGGCGTGCCCATGATTTGATTAATGGCAGTATCGTAGGTTACTTTGTTTGTTCTAACATAGTTTTTCAAAATGCTATAATAGGCATGGTGAGTTGAAAAGCCATAGATCTTGCCGTCTTTTGTGATGCGCGACGAGATAAACTTTCTAAGCTTTTCCAATTTGTTTTCGCGCCTTGATTCTCTCAGCGTTACAATCGAATCGAACTCAACACCAAGCCTTCGAATTTGCTCTTCAAGCGTTATATTTGCTCTTTTTGCACGCTCCCAAATGTTCTTTTTCAAAAGTGGGTCGAGCGAGAAATCAATCACTCCATCTTTTTCAATTTCAAGCAATCTCTTTCTCATT
This sequence comes from uncultured Clostridia bacterium, assembly GCA_947625955.1. Classification (GTDB taxonomy): domain Bacteria; phylum Bacillota; class Clostridia; order Christensenellales; family UBA1242; genus UMGS2069. The sequence goes on from CANQQH010000093.1 coordinate 3,629, forward strand.
GCCTCGGTAAGTTTTTGATAGTGCAGAGCCAGATTTTCGTCATGGAAAATATCAGCCACTTCGCTCATGACCTCAGGATTTTCAATTTTCCTAAACTTTCCTCTTCCCATTTCAAAACCTCAATTAAAAACCCTTTGATTATATCACAACCCAATCATAATAACAAGAGTTTATAAAATTTTTGTGTGCTTCTAGGCCAAAAAAGAAGAGCCATCAAAAACGGCTCGTCTTCCCTTTTTGTGAGAAATCCTATAAAGTTGCGTTGTGGTAAACAGATTGAACGTCGTCAAGGTCGTTGAGGGCGTCTTCAAGTTTCTCAACGCTCGCATACTTCTCTTCGTCAAGGGTGATTGTGTTAACAGGAACATATTCGTTTTCGCTTGAAATAATC
>CANQQH010000094.1 GCA_947625955.1 uncultured Clostridia bacterium
GGTGAGTTCAAAGATATCTATGGGCTGGACGTTGTTATCATCCCAACCAACACGCCGGTGAAAAGAATTGACGCCAACGACATTTTCTATTTCTCGCACGAGGCAAAGCTCGACGCCATTTGCAAAGATGTTCAAGAATGTTATGAAAGAAAGCAGCCTGTTTTGGTCGGCACAATAACCGTTGAAAAGAGTGAGGAACTCTCGAAGCGTCTCCGCCGCCTTGGAATTGACCACAATGTGCTCAACGCCAAGAACAACGAGAAAGAAGCTGAGATTGTTGCTCAGGCTGGTAGACTTGGCGCCGTTACAATCGCAACAAACATGGCTGGTCGTGGAACGGATATCATGCTCGGCGGCAACGCGGAGTTCAAGGCAAAGCAAGAGATGAAAAAACGCGGCTTTGAAGATGACATGATTGAGCTCGCTTCGTCGTATTTCGCCGTTAAAGACGAAAAGGAGATCGAGGCAAGAGAGGTTTATCAAAATCTCCTAAAAGAGTTTGAAAAGGAAGTTTCAAAAGAGAAGGCTGAGGTTGTGAAACTCGGCGGTCTCAAAATCATCGGCACGGAGCGTCACGAGTCAAGGCGTATTGACAACCAGCTTCGCGGTCGTGCTGGCCGTCAGGGTGACCCAGGCTATTCAGTCTTCTATATTTCTGCTGACGACGACCTTGCAAGAATCTTTGGTTCTGAAAGGCTCAAAAAGATGGCAGAGATGTTAAAACTCGACCCAACCACGTCAATCAACTGGAAGTTCTTCTCGCATAGTGTGGAGACTGCGCAAAAACGAGTTGAAGGCAAAAACTTCTCTGCCAGAAAAGACGTTGTTGAATGTGATAACGTTCTCAATCGCCAGAGAGAAGAGGTCTATAAAGAGAGAAACAAGATTCTCGATGGCGCCGACGTTCATGACAAGATTCTTGAAATGATTGGCGAAGTGGTTGATGAGACCGTCTATGAATACGACAACGACAAAGAGCCCGATGTTGATATTGAGGGCTTCAACACCGAACTTGAAAAGCGTCTTTTGGCGCCTGAGACAAACTTTATCACTCTTGAAAATTTGAAAAAATACTCCTCTCGTGAGCTTGCAGAAGAAATCACTTCTCGCGCGCAAGAGAGATATGAACAAAAGAAGAAAGAGAATGAGGAAAAGGGCGTCAACTTTGGAGACATTGAGCGCCACATCCTTCTCAACATCATGGACAGAAAGTGGATTGACCACATTGACGATATGGACAACCTGCGCCAAGGCATCGGGCTCAGAGCCTATGGCAACAAGAACCCAATCACCATCTACCAAACCGAGGGCTACGACATGTTCGACGACATGATAAGCTCCATGCGCCGCGATGTTGCCAACACGATGATGGGCATAAGAATTGAAATTGGCACGCCACTTCCAAAACGCAAGGTTCCAAAAGCCAATCCAACTCAGCCTCAGGGCACGGTTGTGAACAAAGAAAAGAAAGTTGGACGCAACGACCCATGCCCATGCGGCTCTGGCAAAAAGTATAAGAACTGCCACGGAAAGAACGCATAGAAAAGCAAATCCACCAAACGATTTTTGGTGGATTTTCTCTTGGAAAGTGCTTGAATATAGGGGCCAAGTCCTGTATAATAAAAGTGAAAGGAGTGCCTATGTTAGAGTTAGAAATTATCTGGAAAACAGACCATGAATATGTTTTGCAAAACGGCGATAAACAATATCACGTTGCGCTGGAATTTTACAATATGAAAAGCCCTGAGGTGGGGGACGTGTTGTTTTTCCCCGAAAGCTATCTTGACACAAAGTCAAAAGACTATGTTCACTCCTTGTTTTTCGAGCCACTCAAAGACGGCGAGCACACAAAGGTTAAGGAAAGCGATTTGGCAGGGCTGAGAACAATCGGGGAAGAATTTGTTTTGAAAAGGATATACGGCTAGTGGAAAAAGATTTGAAGTTTTTGAAAAAGCACTATGGTGAGGACTTCGCGCATCTTTGCAGAAGTCTTTTCCCAACCATTTTGGAACAAGAGGGTTTGCTCCAAGATATAATTTCGAGCCACTTCGGCAAGTCGCATTCGCTATATCAAGATGTTTTGAAAAATTTGGATGGATTCAAGGCACTAATTTTCCATTTTGCCGACATGAAAAACGAACAGGTCAACCCCAACACCGGCAAGTCACCTGAGGAACTCATGGACGAGGCGGGCTATGTGCTTTATCCTGAGTGCAAAAGCGAACCTGAGATTCAAGCTTTCCTAAGATACTATAAGCCAGGTGAAGAACTTTGCACTTTTCGTGGGGGCAGGCTCCTGAGTAACCGCGTTTGGTTTGCCGTGAAGAAGGATGTTGACAAAATAAAACGCGAGGATTTTTCTTCTCCCGAAAGGCAAGACGAGTATGGCACGAGCGTTATCAGCTTGCAATTTTCAAAGGGGCTTTGCAGCACGCTTTCAATAAAAAACAGGTATAACCACACTGTGCCGCACCCTGACGCGACCTTTTCGAATAATCTTGAAAACATCATCCCGGGGCTTACGAGGGCGTTTGTTGAAAAGTATCATATAAACTTGGTCAATAATGGTGTTTCTCTTGAATTGCCGGGGTATCGCGTTGGAAAAGACGGCAGATACTATCGCGTGAACATTGAAAGCGACAACATTTGCTATTGCGAGAACAACATAATTTTGGATAATGGCCGCGTTGTTGAGATCGACAAGGCAAGGTACATTCTTGCCGAAGAATACGTTATCGACAAGCAGAAAAACACAATCAAACTCTATGGCAGGGAATATCCCGACAGCTTTATTGATAGCATTGGAGAGATTGAAAGCATCTCAACAAGAACAGATGAAGAGGGTAATAAAGTTATTGTTGTGAAGCCAAAAAAGGGCGAGAACGTTGAAATAACTTTGGGCAAAGACAACAGCATCGTTGGGTATAGCAACCCTAATGTTACTGAAATTCGTGACTTGTTTTTGGAAAGAAATTCAAATTTGAGAAAGTTGTCGCTACCAAATGTTAGAAAAATTGGAAAAAATTTCTTGCGCTCCAACAAAGAATTGACCAGTTTGTCGCTGCCAAATGTGGAATCTATTGATACTGGCTTCATTGAATATAACAGAAAAATAAATGAGGTTTCAATGCCAAAATTGAAAACTGTTGGTGATTTCTTCCTCTATGGCAATAAAAGGCTGATAAACTTGTCTTTGCCAAGTTTAGAGAAAACTGGCGACTTCTTTGTTTTTTCAAACGAGCTACTTGAAAATTTCAGCGCCCCAAATCTGGCCGAAGTTGGTTCTCAATTTTTGGGTTGCAACACGGCGCTTTATAGCCTGTCTTTGCCAAGCTTGGTGAGTGCGAAAGATAGCTTTTTGTATTTGAATAACGATCTAAAAAGCTTGGACGCACCAAAACTCAAGACCGTTGGCAGGGCTTTCATGTATTCAAATAGATGGATGAAAAAACTCTCATTGCCAAGCCTTGAAAGTGTTGAAGATAACTTTATGTATTCAAACCTATACATGACTGAGTTTTCGGCTCCAAACCTAACAACCATAAAGCCTGCATTCATGTTTTCAAACGAAGAAATGCGCGAACTATTTTTGCCAAAAGTCAAAACAATAGGTTATAACTTCATGCATCATAACAAAAAAATAGAGAGAATTTCATTGCCAAGTGTGGAAGAGATACACGAAAGCTTTTTGCCAATAAATGAAAACTTAACAGAAATCTATGTTCCAAATTTAATTTCGATTGGCGATGAATTTTTGCTGTATAACAAAGACCTTAGAAGGTTTTCTGCACCAAATTTGAGGCATGCAGGAAGGAAGTTTTTGATGAAAAACGAGGTCTTGGAAGAACTTGAAACGCCTCAATTGGAATATGTTGAAGGGGGATTTTTGAGAAGCAACAATGGCGTTACTAAACTATATTTGCCAAACCTGACTTTTGCGGCCGATGAGTTTTTCGATTATAACGACAATATCAAAG
>CANQQH010000095.1 GCA_947625955.1 uncultured Clostridia bacterium
CTTGAAGCAAAATCGTGTCACCCTTTTTGATGAACTTTGTCAGTTTCTTTGCTAGTTCATATGTTTCCTTTTCACTTTTCGAAATAAATTTCATTATATCACCTTACTTGTTCCAATTCTTGAAGCCCCGGCGCGGATCAACTCTTCTGCCTGAGCTCTGCTTCGAATCCCGCCAGAGGCCTTGATTTTTATTTTATCGCCAACCAGCTCCTTGATATATTGCACATCTTCATTTGTTGCCCCGCCTGTGCCATAGCCAGTTGACGTTTTTATATAGTCAACTTTTGCTTTCATGCAAAGTTTTGTGACTTGTTTGAGTTCCTCTCGCGAAAGATAGCAAGTTTCAACAATGGCTTTAACAACCCTGCCTTTCGAAACGCGCACTATTCTGCTCAGCTCATTCTTCACATATGAATAGTCGCCCTCTTTGAGTTTTCCAATATTGATAACAACATCAACCTCATCAGCCCCATCACCAAACGCCTGCTTTGCCTCTTGAACTTTCACGCTCGTTAAACTTGTTCCAAGAGGAAACCCAACAACGGCAACGAGCCCGAGGTTGGTTCGTATTTTTTCGTCGATATATTGTCTAGCAACACCCACCATGCAAGGGCTGACGCAAACGCCATAGTAGCCATTTTTTGTTGCAACATTGATGAGTGTATAAACATCGCGCGAAATGGCACGAGGGTCAAGAAGTGTTAGTTCAACACGCTGAAAAAAGTCAATTGCTTCCTCTTCCTCTTTTTTCCTAAAAAACATATTTTTCACCTCTTTTTGGCAAATTGAAGCCGTTTTTCATATCAGAGCACTATAATTTTGCGTTTTATGTTACAATCTTATAAAACACATTGTGAACTTCCGGCTTGTTTTTGCAAAGTTTATATGCCTCAAAAATCTTGTTTCTTGCAAGGTGGAAATTTTTGTTATCAATTGAGAAAACAAGTCTTGCAATCTTGTCACCCTCACTAACTTTTTCACCTTCGCGAACCAAAATTTCAACGCCGGCATTCTTGTCTTTTTCTTTTTTATTTTTATATAGAAGTGTTTGATAGCTATCCTTTGCAAGCCACAAGTTTATGTCCTCAACATAACCACTTTGGCTTGCTGTTATATATGATGCACTGACTCCATCCAAAAGTGTTGGGTTGTTTCCAATACCATCAATGTTCGCTCCATACGCTTCAAGAAATTCAGCAAAGCAAGCATAAGCCTTTCCGCTTTCAATCGCATCTTCAAACATCTCGTTTGCTTCAACGCGCCCCTTTGCCTTTTTTGAAAGTATGAGCGAAATAATAACGAGTTCTCTTGCAACGTCCAAAAGTTTTGAGCCGTGCAGCGCTTTTTCATTTTTGAGAGCCAAGATAACCTCTTTCATTTCAAGGTTATTTCCAATGCTTGCCCCAAGCGGTTCATTCAGGTTCGTTATAACGCACGCACTTGAAACGCCTGCAAGTTTTGAAACATTTGTTAGGTATTTTGCAAGCCTTTCAGAAAAATCGTCTTCACCAATGGAACCCTCGCCCGCCTTCACATCGAAGACAAATATGTTTGCTCCGCAAGCGATTTTCTTTGCAAGAAAAGACGCCGCAATGAGAGGTATACTCACGATATGCTTTTCAAGTCTCAGGTTATAGAGCAGCCTATCAACTGGCGCAACTTCGCCATGGTCAATATAAACCCCCATGTTGGTTTTTTTCAAGATATCAACAAATTCCTGCGCACTAACATTCGTGTTAAAGTTCTTTATCGCCTCAAACCTATCGATGGAATTGCGAAATGTTCCATAGAATCCCGAGATCATTTTGATTGTCTTCACTCCGCACGCTGCCAAAACAGGCATCGCAATGAGCGAGGTTGGGTCTGATATAAGCCCGGCGCTGTGCTTGTCGATAACAGGCTCGTTCAAATCCGTTCCAAGCGTGAAAACTTTCCCGGTGTGCGCAACGGCGTCTGCCAAAAAGTAGGTTTCTTCATAGCCAAAGTTGCTTTCATTAATGCTTTGCATGAATTTTAATAGCTGACTTTTTGAAACCTTCCCCTCTTTCATTTTCTCAACGAGAAAACAAATCTCCTCGCGCGAAAGCGAAAGATTTTGACTTTTCTTGTCTATTATAGAGTTTATATCCAAAACTAGATTCTCCCTATTTATAGTATAAACACTTGGCGGCTTTATCGCAAATAAAATGAATATAATTTATGAAAAGGGCAAAAATCAAAGTATGTCGCGTTCTCGGCTTGGCAGAAGTATTGACAATGTTGTTATTAGCATCGCTTTGTCGCTGCTGTTTTTTGTTCTGTATAAAACCTTTATTCCATATAGCCTGCTCGCCCTCGCGCTATCTGTCATAACATCCTTTTTCATAATGCTATTGATAATATCGCACCAAAACAAACGCTTTGAAGAACTAAAAATTGAGAAGAGCGAACTGAAAAAAATTGAAAAACAAATCTTCGAACTGAGAAAACTTTCTGCGCGCGAACAACTCGACTTTTTCTTTGAGATGCTGAAAAGTGAAAATCCCGAAAGGCATGACGACTTTCTCGTGATAAATAACTTACTATTTGCCGTCAAACTTCATGAAAGTGAAATCAAAGACGGTGACCTTTTCCAGATCTATTCAAGTGCCCGCAAAAATAAAAACATAAACGAGATTGTGGTTGTTATTAATAAAGTGGACGAAAATGTGCAAAAACTTGCAAAACTTTTTGATATCAAGTTCACATTCTTCACCCCGCTTGAAACCTACGCTCTTGAAAAAAAGTATAACCACTTTATCGAGGTTAGCGAGGCTGAGCAAAAGAAACAGCGCCGACTCAACATCGACCGAACCTTCGTTAAGAGCCGCGCAAAAGTCTTTATCAAGTTTGGGCTGCTTCTATACCTTCTCGCCGTGTTTGTTCCCTTCACCAAATACTACTTGATTTTTTCCAGCCTATTTTTGTTCATTGGAATAATATTTTTGCTCTTCGGTCAAAAAGACACAATAAAAGCGCCGCAGAACCAACTTTTGAGTTCAAACAAATAAATCACCACGCGCAGCACATGGTGATTTATGTTTTATTTTCTAACGGCAAGTTTATTTTTCGTCAGGTGCAAAATGAGGTTATTGATAAACTCGTCAATTTCGCTGCCGTCGAGAGTATGGTCTTTGCCGCAAAGTTCATATGAAATTGTAACGCTCTTGTTGTTGCCGAGCGATTCGTGTTCATAGATTTCTTTGAGCTCGTAGCCGTTCATGATTTTTGAGCGATACTTCGAAAGTATCTGTTCAAGCTCACAATACTTCATGCTCGACGGAACCAAAACGCTGATGTCGATATCAACGGTTTGGAACTTCGATGGGATTCTTGCCTTCTTGAAGTAGCCTTCCTTGCTTGAAAGCATGCCAAAATCTATTTCGAGCGCGGCCATACTAAAACGCTTGTCAATTGAGGTGGCGGTTCTTGGGTGAACAACACCGATATAGCCATAGTCACCCTCACGACTCGTCACTCTAAATGTGTTGAATGGGTGCATATAGTTTGGCGCCTGCCCCTCTTTCAAAACAATGTCGATGTTGAGATTGTGCTTTGCATAGTCAACAATGAAAGTTTTGAGCTCTGTGAAGAGGTCAAGAGTTGATGTGGTTTGGCTAGCAAAAACAACCGCTAGTCGCTTTTCTTCCTTCACCAAATTATTTTCGTCAAGCCCGGCAGCAACATGCCCAACCTCAAACACGCGAATATTATCAAGTTGATTTCTGTTCTCAAAAACGGCTTTGAGCATGGTTGGAAGAAGTTCACTTCGAATGCCACTCTGCCCAGCAAGACTGCTGTCTTGAAGCCTAACAAAACTAT
>CANQQH010000096.1 GCA_947625955.1 uncultured Clostridia bacterium
GCGAAAAGTTTATCGCAAACGCTTTTGAAAAATTTCATATGTCTGCAAGGGGCTACAACAGAATTTTGAAAGTTGCCAGAACTATTGCGGACCTTGACAACAAAGAAAACATTGAACTTGAACATGTTGTTGAGGCAATTGCATACAGAAATATTGAGAAGGTGCTCTTATGAATATAAAGGAAAGGTTGGCGCTCTTGTTTGACGACATCTCAGTTCCCTATAAAGTTGCCACTGAAATCATTGAAACTGCCAGCGATGAAATGAGTGAACAAGAAGTGCTTTTGAAAGTGAAAGACAAGCTTAGTGACAAAGTTTATGAAAAGATAAAAAACGCAATTTTGAATAAAAATATTGAAAAAATCATATCAAAACTCAAAAAATACTCAGTTTTTTCGATAACTTTGTTTAGTGAAGACTATCCTGAAAAGCTTAAAAATATTGCTCAGCCACCACTTGTTTTATATTGCAAAGGCAATAAAAATTTGCTGAATGAAAACTCAATCTCAATCGTTGGAACGAGGCGTCCAACTATTTATGGAAGAGAGGTGACGAGGCGTTTTGCTTCGCGTCTTGCAGAGGCGGGGCTCGTCACGGTTTCGGGGCTTGCGTTTGGGCTCGACATGGAAGTTGCAATGGCAACGCTTTCGTCGGATGGAAAAACGATTGCGGTTTTGGGTGGTGGGCTTGATAAGATCTACCCAAGTCAAAACACCTCGCTTGCTGATAAAATTGTTGAAAATGGCGGACTGCTTCTCAGTTTATATGCGCCCGAGAAACGCCCAACAAAATATTCTTTTGTTGACAGAAATCGCGTTATCAGTGGGCTTGGGCTGGGAACTATTATAATTGAAGCGGGTGAAGGCTCGGGAACTTTAAATACCGCTAGCCATGCGATTGAGCAGGGCAAGGAACTTTTTGTGATTCCGGCGAACATCACGTCGCCAGCCAGCATTGGCTCTAACAGGCTTATTGAGCAGTTTCCAGAAACTTTCACAATAAGTCCTGAGCATGTGCTTGAAGTGTTGAAAGTGCCAGACAAGAAATTTTTTGTGAAAGTTGCACAAAAAACTGACGATGGCGAGGACGAAAAACTTATATTAAATCTTTTATATCAACAAGATTTAGATTTTGACACCTTGAAGGAGAAAACCCACCTCGATTCAAAATCTTTGATAAGAAAGTTGACAACCATGGAAATTAATGCTTTAATAAAAAAACTGCCAAACAATTTCTACACGCTGCTATAAGCGTGGATGTTTTGGCGGTGAAAAGTGCCTGAAAATCTAAGGAGCAATATATGAAATTAGTTCTAATAGAAGCACCTAACAAGCAAAGTAGCGTTCAAAAATATCTTGGAAAAGACTATAAAGTTGTTCCAACCTTCGGTCATCTTCGCGACTTGCCTTTGAGAGGTTTGGGTGTTGATGTTAATAAAAATTTTGAACCTAGCTATGTTGTCGAAGGCGACAAGAAAAAAGTTGTTAGTCGTTTGGAAGCTGAGGCAAAGAATGCCGATGAAATCCTGTTCGCAACTGACCCTGACCGCGAAGGTGAGGCAATAGCATGGCATGCTGCAACCCTTCTTGGGGTTGACGTGTCAAAGCCTGTGAGAATAGAGTTCAACCAGATCAGCCACGATGCAGTTGTTAACGCAACAAAGCATCCGCGCCCTATCAATATAGACCTTGTCAATGCGCAGCAGGCAAGGCGCGTTCTTGACCGTCTTGTTGGCTACAAGCTCACGCCACTTCTTTGCAGAAAGATTCAAAGTAATCTTTCAGGCGGAAGAGTGCAGTCGGTAACACTAAAACTGGTTGTTGACCGCGAAAGAGAGATTGAGAACTTCAAGCCGCAAGGACGCTGGTTGCAACTCTCAAAAAGCCTGGCGAAAGAGAGACCTTCAAGGCAACGCTCGAAGCAGGACGAGAGAAAAAGGTGACTTGCAAAGAGGAAATGGACAAGGTACTTGCCGATATTGAGGGCAAGGAGTTCGTTGCAAAGAGCGTGAAAAGGCAAGTGACCTATTCGCATCCAAGCGCGCCATTCACAACCTCGACCATGCAGCAGGAAGCGGGCAACAAACTTGGAATGACCAGCAAGCAAATAAGCTCAACCGCGCAAGGACTTTATGAAGGTCTTGACATCGAGGGTATGGGCAGGCTCGCGCTGGTAACATATATTCGTTCGGACTCTGTTCGTGTTGCACCGGAAGCGCAGGCAATGGCAAGGGAATTTATCAAAGACAACTATTCCGAGAAATACATCCCTGAAAAGCCAAGATTCTATAAGAATAAGAAGGATGCCCAAGACGCGCACGAAGCGATTCGACCAATTTCGTTGAAAGTGACGCCTGAAAGCATAAAAGATAAAGTTGGCAAGAACTATTACAGGCTCTATAAACTCATCTACGACAGGTTCCTTGCAAGCCAGATGGCGGATGCGTCGTATAACTCGCTGAGCGTTGAGATTGACGCTGGCGGACACAAGTTCAAAACCACAGGCCGCGCCATGATTTTCGATGGCTACACCGCGGTTTATAACAATATGGCAGAGACCACTGACGAAGACGATGTTGAAAACTCAAAGCTTCCAAACATTGAAGAAAAGGATGTGTTTGAGCAAAAGGCATTGAAGCCTGAGCAAAAATTCACAAAGCCACCAGCAAGATATACTGAGGCAAGCCTCGTTAAGGCGATGGAAGACAATGGTATCGGGCGCCCTGCAACCTACACGCAGACCGTGACAATTCTGCAAACGAGGCAATATGTTGAAAAAGAGGGCAGGCAGCTCAAAGCCACTGAACTTGGCAAGGTTGTTGTTGACCTTCTCACGAAATATTTCAAAGACATCATGGATGTTGGCTTCACCGCCGAAATGGAAAACAAACTCGACGACATCGAACTTGGCGGCAAGGAATGGCAGAGCGTTATAAAGTCGTTCTATGGCGGGTTTGAAGACGAACTCAAAACGGCGTTTTTGGATGGTGCAAAGAGCAAAGTTCCAGACGAAGAGAGCGACGAAATCTGCGAGAAATGCGGAAGCAAAATGGTTATCAAAACTGGAAAGTATGGCAAGTTCTTGGCTTGCCCAAACTTCCCAAAGTGTAAAAATACAAGGCCACTTGAAGCAAGCGAGCCAACACAATATGTTGGAGTTTGCCCAAAGTGTGGCAAGAGGCTCAAAAAATTAAAGACAAAAACCGGCAAGATTTTCTATGGCTGCGAAGGTTATCCAGATTGCGATTTCAAGTCGTGGGATATTCCAGCGAACGAGAAGTGCCCTTCATGCCAGACTGACATGATAAAGAAAGTGTATAAAACAAAAACAATAATCTCGTGTCCAAACCCAAAATGTAATTATTCAAGACAAGAGAAGAACGAGAATCAAGATGCAAAGAAAAGTTAAAATCATAGGTGGCGGGCTCGCGGGATGCGAGTCCGCTTATCAACTTGCAAAGCGTGGAATTGAAGTTGAACTTTATGAAATGAAGCCAACGAAATTTTCTCCTGCGCACAAAAGTGAATCTCTTGCCGAAGTTGTTTGCTCAAACTCTTTCAAGAGCACGCTTTTGTCAACGGCATCGGGAACACTCAAAGAAGAGATGAAAATCATGGATAGTTTCATTTTGAAAGTTGCAAGTGAGTTTTCTGTTCCTGCCGGCAGTGCTCTGGCTGTTGACAGAGAAAAATTCGCAAAAGAGGTCACTTCAAGGCTTGAAAACATGCAAAATATTAAGATTTTCCGCGAAGAAGTGACAAAAATCGACACGAGCGAACCAACGATTATTGCAACTGGACCTTTGACAAGCGACGCGCTTTCAAAGTCAAT
>CANQQH010000097.1 GCA_947625955.1 uncultured Clostridia bacterium
AAGCCACAGGAAAATATCGAGCTGAAATCCAGTTGCCTGCCAGCGAAGAATATTGTTAAGCTTTCCACAAAATTCACGAAAGCAAGCACGCTATCCTTCATTGCGTCAACAATTATAGTTGCGTTCATGGTTGTTTTGTTTGGGCTTTGCCAGCTGCTGATGTCCTTCACGGGCAACGACCTTTTGCAGAGCGCCTCGGGCGCGTATAATAATGTTTACATCCTGCAAAAAGGCTACTATGCAACCAGCCTCACAACCGTCGTTTCCACCGACAGAATGGGAATCATAAACAGCGACGATTTGAATGTGCTAGAAAACACGCCGAACAAAAGCAAGATGTTTCTGCTCTATAACATGCCGATTCCACTTGCCAAAAACAGCAACGATGTTGGCAAAGGCAGGCCGCTTGACCAAATCAGCGCCTACCAAGAGTTCTACGCAAAGGAAGCGATGGGCGTGCTTGTTTGCGACGAGGAGTATCTGGCGCGAATCTATGGCGACGGCGTGACCCCAAACATCAAATGGCTTGCAAACACCCAACTTCCCTACGGCGTTTATATCACAGACTACATGGCGGACTGCATTGTTTTGCATTTCTCCCCTGAGCTGTTCGACTACACCGACCGCGACAACCCCTACTCCAAGCTTGTTGACTGGGTGGCGAACAATAGTTTTCGCGTCAACGGCGTCATCGACACAGGCTACAAAGAGCGCTACAAGGATCTTATCGACGCATTCGCAAACGCCTACATCAACCCGTCTCGCGAAGAAATCGCCAAGATCTATGAGTCAGACATCTACGCGGACTTTATTGAAGAGGCTCGAACTTCGCTCAATGTTGCATATGCAACGAACGAAGATTTCATCGACTCGGTTGTGATGAACCGCGACGGCTTTGGCAAAAAGCGATCAAGGCTGCTCTGCGCAGACTTTTTGGACGAAGAAGGCAATGTTCTGCTTTCCAACACTGGCAACAGAAGCTGTTCGGTTGCAAGCCCATATTCAAATCTTAGCGATGGCGAAATGATAATTGATTTCAGGCTCTATAACTCTTTGTTCAACACTGAGCTTTCTCCAAGCGACCTGTCTGGCTTCGAGGAAACAACAATCACAATTGAAGAGTTCACGCCAGGCAGAAGCCCAACCGACAAACCTGTTCTTCAAAAAACCTTCACCGTTGTTGGCATCGACTTGCTGCAAAGCGGCGCGTCGTTTGAAGTGACCGAGAACGACTACAAGGCTTTCAGCCAATACGACCTCTTCCCCTACGCTGTTGTCTTCGACCAACCAACCGACATCGCCTCGCTCTATAAGGTTGGCGAGCCTCGCGCTTTCTATTCAACATCGCCGCAATTCTCCGCCGTCTATACCGTTGTTCGTGTGATGACGATGTATAAGGACTTGTTCTTCACAATTGCAGTTGTACTTTTCGTTGCCTGCCTGCTCATACTTTTCAACTTCGGCAGAAAACTTGTTCGCGGACGCGTCTATGAGATTGGTATCATTCGTGCGCTCGGCGGTCGCAAAGTTGAGATAACCAAGATTTTCATAATGCAGCTGCTATTCGCCTCGCTGCTAATCTGTCTGCTGTCGGTGTGCGGGCTCTTTGGAATATCCGCTCTTGCAAACTCAATTCTTTCGCTGAGCCTCGTGAAAATAACGAAAAACGCAGCCTTCAAGGGCATGACTCTACTCGCGGCAAACCCAGTAACTTTCGGGGTGATCATTGCCTCAGTTATTGTTCTCACCATTCTCTCCGCCCTCATTCCCCTCTATATGCTCTCCCGCATAAAACCGCTAAATATCATAAAAGCAAAAGAATAAATTTTCAAAATCCCCAGCCGTTTGTCGGTCGGGGATTTGTTGACTTTGGCGCGAAAAAAACTATAATAAAAATCAGCAGGAGGTGGGCAAAATGATAGAACTAAATAACGTCAGCAAGCAATATGCCGACAAACTGCTTTTTGACAGCGTTGACCTCACCATCTACGACGGCGAGCGCGTTGGTGTTGTCGGAGCAAATGGCTCAGGGAAAACAACTCTTGTTCGTATCATTGCTGGGGAAGAAAAGCCAGATTCCGGCACGGTCGACACAAACAACTCTATTATTGGTTATCTAAGGCAGATAACTGAATATTCAAATGAGGATTTTGCAAAAATTATTTCGAACGACATAAGCGCAAAAGAGTTTTTGAAAATTAAAAGCCTTTTGCAACTAACTGACGACATGGATTATAGTGCAGAAAGATTCAAAAACCTTTCTGGTGGTGAAAAGACGAAGTTTATTCTCGCAGCAATCCTAAGTCAAAACCCACAAGTACTCATTCTTGACGAACCAACAAATCATATGGATGAGGCTAGTGCTGATTGGCTAATAAAGACGCTCAATTCCTATAATGGAACTATTATTGTTGTTTCGCACGACAGATACTTTCTCAATAAGGTTGCGAACAAAATTATTGAAGTAGAGAACAGCAAAGTGAAGGAATACTACGGCACATATAACAGCTATAAAGAGCAAAAGAGCCGTGAACTAATTGAACAAAAGAGGCTCTATGAACAACAAGTGGCTCAGGAGAAAAAGATCAGTTCTCAAATTGAAAAGCTTAATAATTGGTCAGTTCGTGCCGAAGGACAATCACGAAGGCAAGGTGGAATGATGTCGGACAGCCGAATCAAAGGGGCCCAAACAAAGGCACAAGTTAGCGCTGCAAAATTGGCAAGTCAGGCAAAGGCAAAAGTTTCAAGGCTTGAACAACAAAAGAAAAGTCAAGTGGAACGCCCATATGAAGAGGGCGAAGTTCATTATAGGCTTGAAGCAAAACCTATTGCCAGCAAAGTGCTGGTGCGCGCTGAAAATGTTAGGAAGAGTTTTGGCAACAACACCTTATTTAGTAATGTAAATTTCACCATAACAGCAGGTGACAAACTTGCTCTTCGTGGCAAAAATGGCTCGGGAAAAACCACGCTTATAAACATGATTCTTGGCAACGACCAAGACTATGATGGTTTCATCTGGACTACTCCGTCATTGAAAGTTGGCTATCTTTCACAGGATGTGCTCGACCTCGACGGCGACCTCACTGTTATGGATATTGCAAGACGCGGTGGCAACAGCGAATATGTGACGCTATTTCTTTCAAACCTTGCAAACATGAACATGAACAGGCAGGTGTTTGGGCGCAAAATTTCAACACTTTCACTCGGTGAGAGAATGAGAATAAAAATGTGCGAACTTATTTTGAGCGATTTCAACATGCTCATTCTTGACGAGCCAACCAACCATATTGACCTTGCAAACAAGATTTTTCTTGAAAAGATTTTGAAGGAGTACAAGGGCGCAATGATTTTGGTTAGCCATGACCGCGAACTGACACAAAATGTTTGCAACTGCTGCATTGAACTAAACAACAAAACGGCGGTGAAAAAAGAGATTTTTTCCTCTCGCCATACGGATTAAATTTTGCAAAATGAAAAAAGGTCGCGAGCGACCTTTTTATTTTTTCTCTTCTTGGCTAGTAACAAGCTTATCAATGTCCATAACCCTGTCGTGCGGGATTGGCTTCCACTCCACCTTTTTGAACACGGCGATATAGGAGCACCAATGCCCGATGATGTCGAACAGTGGGAACAATAAAACTCCAACAACACTTTTCCAGAACGGCACCTTCCCAATCTGCTTTCGATAGAATATCATAACGAACACGGCTGTAAACATTCCGCCAAGCCAGAATGAGACCTTACCGGCTAGCCACGCAAGCAGGATGCCTTGAATATATGCCCCCCCCCCC
>CANQQH010000098.1 GCA_947625955.1 uncultured Clostridia bacterium
CCATTCTTCGACGAGGGAGAGGAGAAACAAAGCGATAGATAATGCAAAAGCCGATAGGGTTTTGCGAAAAAAGAGCTTTTGTTTTGACGAAAAGCAGCAGATTGGGAATTATTTTAGAGCAAAAGCGAGAGAAGAAGGTTCTTCGCTACACTACTGCTGTGCGAACGGTTCTTCTTCTCCCGCTTTTGCCTAAAAGAAACCCAAGATGCGGTTGATTTGGCGCGAGCCGTAGGCGGCTCGCAACAAATGCCCCGCCGGTTCGGTAGAGAGGCGGAACATAAAGCAACTAAAAGCTTGGAAAGGCGGTTGTGGATTTGGTCCAGTAGGTGGAGTTGTAGGTGGTGTTGAGGAAAGTGAGGATTGTTTCAAGGTTTGCGATTGTGAGTTGCGAAGCATCTTGCATTGAGCTTAGTGGCAGCGAGGTTTCATTATAACCCGTGATTGTGGTGGTTTCCAAAACATAGCAATTTCTAAGTTTGCGTTCGCTATAATTATTGCCAACAACAACACCAAGTTTTGTTGCGGTTTCGCTGCTTGCAATGGCGCTGACAATATTTGCGTCCAAAACGCAATTTTCAGCAATGGCGTTTATGAGTGTTCCAAAAAGTCCACCAACCATGGCTTCACTATTGGCGCTTTTTGCTTCCACGCTGATTTTGTTGATTCTTGCATAGCACGATGACGCGTAGCTGTTGATACTATTGAGGCGGCCAACCAGTCCACCAACAAACACCTTTGCGCCAGGCTTTGTGGCGATCAAGGAGATTTCGCCGTTTGGGGCGCCGTAGTAGCAATTGGAGATTCTATATTGTGAGTTGCCAACCAGTCCGCCAACATAGGCGAGGGCAGATTCGCCGCTGAGATTGAGGCTTAGTGTGCAAACCTTGCTTGAAACATATGCGCATTGTTGCAAATTGCCGTCTTTCCCAGACACGCCGCCAACATAGGCTTGTGAGGTGGCGAGGGCATAGATTGAAAGGTCTTGAACTTTGCATTTCACAAGATTTGTTGCGCCCGCGTTTCCAATGATGCCGCCAATATAGATGGTTGCCGCGCTCAAAGAAGTTCTAATAAGACCCGAAACTGAACAATTTTCAATTGTGGAAGCGTTGTTTGCTGCCTCTCCAACAAGCCCACCAACAGAAATATTATTGCCAGCTGTGGTGATGACGCTGTTGATGCTGATGTTGAGGTTTTTGATTGTTGCGCCATCAATAACGCCGAAGAGGCCGGCAAAGTCCTGCGCTGCGCTGAAATTGATGTTGCTGATTGTGTGGCCGTCGCCGTCAAACTCGCCTGTGAAAGGTGTTTCATCATTTCCAATTGGTGCGTTCCAAACATGATTTTTGAGATTTATGTCGGTTGTGAGCTTGAACTTCATCGACCAGTTATTTGGGTCTTGCATCAATGCTAAAAAGTCTGCGATGTTTGTTATGAGGCGATAGCCGTTTTCAGTTTGGCTTGATAAAAATTTTGCATAGAGGGTGTAGTTGCGTGCGGTCTTTGGGTCAACAACTTCAATCTTGTCGCCCGAAAAATCACTGGTTTCATACCAGCCCAAAAATTCGTAGCCTGGTTTCTCGGCTGCGCGGAGAGTGATTGGTCGGCTGTCGATATTGAAGGATGGCAAATTATAGATAGAGTTGCTGCCACCATCAAGATTGTAGGTTATTGTGTAGGTCGCCTTTTCAAACTTTGGGTAGATATTAAAGTCCTCATGGGTCCCACGCGAAAAATAGGTGACGGGACGAGTTAGGTTTTCGTTGAGATACCAGCCTTCAAAAGTGTAGCCTACTTTTGTTGGTGGCAAAAGTTCAAAAGATGGCGTTTCGATATTGAATGTTTCAGGATTGCTTATGTTATTTGTCGAGTCGCTGTCGAGGTGATAGTTGATGGGGTAGGTGACCAAATTGAAAACAGCCCCAACCGTACAATCGCTATTTGGCATTTTGAAAGAAGAGCCATCGATATTTTGGTTGTTGAGAGTGTAGTTTGAAAATTCATAGCCAACATTTGGCGTGTTTCTAAGGGTTACTTTTTCGCCTGCTCTTGCACTTGTTTTGCTGGCAGAAACTGTCCCTCTGCTGGTGCTTGCAATAGTGATTGAATGGGTACCATTGCAGCCAACAAAAATCATTGGCAAGCATAAACACATCATTATTATAAAAATTGAAAGAAACTTTTTCATACGCCCTCACATTTATATTATAAACAATATATCATATTTTTAGGGTTCAAATCAAATAAATTTAGGCTGATATGATGATGAAAATTACAAGTTGTTGGGATAGATAAAAAATGAGTTTTTCTGTTCAAATGGTCATTTTGAAGCGGTTTTTTCAATATAAGAAGTGATAATTTTGCGTTTTTGTGCAGGTGATATGCCGAAGCAATATAGGCAAAAATTAAAATCGAGATATAAAACTTATTTTGTTGCAAGAAATTTTGGCTTGTGATATATTATTGATGAGGTGAAATTTATGCTAGCAGTTGTAAAAAGTTTTGGGCTTGTTGGACTTGAAGGCTACAAGATTGATGTTGAAGTTGACGTTGGAAAGGGGCTCAACAAATATAATATTGTTGGTCTTCCCGATGCCGCTGTTCAAGAGAGCAAGGAAAGAGTTCGCTCCGCAATAAAGAACACGGGGCTGAGATTTCCTAATGGGCACATCACCGTTAACCTTGCACCGGCGAACAAGAGAAAGGAAGGACCATATTTTGATTTGGCAATCGCCATTTCAATTTTGAAGGCAACTGACCAAGTGAAGTTTGCGAAAGATAATGACTTCGTTTTCATCGGTGAGCTTGGACTTGATGGCTCGCTGAGGCCGGTGAGTGGCCTTTTGCCAATCTTGATTGCTTCGCGAGACATGAAGCTAACAAATGTTATAATTCCAAAGCAGAATGCGAGCGAGGCGTGCTATGTTGAGGGCGTTGATGTTTATGCGTTTGATTCGCTCAAAGAAGTTGTTGAATTTTTGACGGGGCAAAAACAAGTTTTGCCACTTGAAAAGAAAGAATGGCATTCCACTCCGGGAAAAATTAGCGAGGACTTTTCGCGCGTGAAGGGTCAAGCTGTTGCAAAGCGTGCGTTGGAAATCGCCGTTGCGGGCGGACATAATATATTGATGGTGGGGCCTCCGGGAAGCGGAAAGACAATGCTTGCGCATTGCGTGCCTTCAATATTGCCAGATCTCACTTTTGAAGAGGCGCTGGAAATAACAAAGATTCATAGTGTTGCAGGCGTTCTCAATTTGAACGAAGGAATAATTTCCTCGCGTCCATTTAGAAGTCCGCACCACACGGCGTCGAAAATCGCGCTCACTGGCGGTGGCAAAGATATTCGCCCGGGCGAAATAAGTTTGGCGCATAATGGTGTTTTGTTCCTTGACGAGATGCCTGAGTATTCGCGTGACACTCTCGAAGCGCTTCGTCAACCTCTTGAAGATGGGGTTATAACCGTGTCGAGGGCGTCTGGTAGCGTTGAATATCCGGCATCCTTCATCTTGGTTGCGAGCATGAACCCATGCCCATGCGGAAACTATGGTTCAAAAGATCTTGAATGTACTTGTTTGCCAAGCCAGATTCAAAGATATCTTCGCAAAGTGTCGGGTCCTCTACTTGACAGAATTGATTTGAAGATAGATGTTGATAGGGTTGCGTTTGTTGACCTCAACAGCAAGAGTGATGAAGAAAGCAGCGAGGAAGTTAAGAAGAGAGTCAACAAAGCTCGCGCAATTCAACTAAAAAGATTTGAAAATGACAA
>CANQQH010000099.1 GCA_947625955.1 uncultured Clostridia bacterium
CCTTTCCTTCATTTTAATTTTTGCTTTGTATAATAATCATCAAAATAACGCATTTTATACAATTAACATTTCAATTCTAACTTTCTCACAACTAAGTTAATCACAAATATTTATCCATATTATACAATATTTTGCTCAACTTGTGAACTAAATAAATAATTTTTTGCGAAAAGTTATGCTTCATTGGATGAAATTGTAGAAGAATTTGTCCTGCATCTTTTGTTGCTGAGGCGGAAAACTTTATAAAACTCCGTTATCGCTTATTCTATCGACCAGGGTAGCAAATAGTATTAGATATTTGAGATAAAACACAAATACAAAAAATCCCATAACACTACTGCTGTATGGGATTTTCTTATTTGCGTTTTAGCCAAAAAGATGATGCTAGTTGCGGTTGTCGTTTGCAAAGATTTCTCTTTGCAAACGAAATGCGAGCCGCAGGCGGCTCGCAATAAAACCTGGTGCGCCCTAAGGAATTCGAATCCCTAGCCTTTGGTTCCGTAGACCAACGCTCTATCCAATTGAGCTAAGGGCGCATATCTTTCCTAAACGCTCGTTATTATATACTCTTGCCAGATGTTTGTCAAGAAAAAATATTTTCTTTTTATCATTATAAAATTGTTGACGCGTCAACAATTTGTGCATATAATAGGTTCATGGAAAATTGTTGCACTGTCAACAATTTTGAAAAGGCGCGCTTTATGCTGGGCATGAAATAAAAATGCAAAGGAGAGGGAGAATATGGACAGCAGGTACAACAAGTTCACATCTCTTATTTTGGAAATTTACAGGAGTATTGTGAAAATCAAATCAACTTCAATGGCGGATTTTGGGCTGAAAGGCAATCAAGTTCAGTGCATTTTTCACCTGAACAAGAGCGAGGGTGGGCTGACGCTCAACGAACTTTGCGAGCGTTGCTATGAAGACAAGGGTGCGATGTCGAGATGCGTGAAGAGCCTCATTTCCAAAGGCTACATTTTGCAGCAGGTTGGCGACAAGAAGTATAGAAATCCCTATGTTTTGACCGCGAGCGGCAAGCAGCTTGGCGAGAAAATCGACAAGCTAACAACCGAAATGGTGGCAAAGGGCAGCAGCGGAATAAAGAATGAGGAGCGGGAGACATTCTATAAAAACTTGTCAATCGTTTCGAAAAATCTTGAAGATGTTTGCAAAACATATGGGAGCAAAAATGGTTAGAATTGTTATTGATAGCGCGTCGGATATCGACGAGCGCGAAGCCAAGGATAAAGACATTGAAATGCTGCCGATGACAATTTCTTTTGGCGAGGAAGAGTTTATGGATGGGGTCAACCTCACCAAAAAGCAGTTCTTTGAGAAGCTTATTGAGAGTGACGAACTGCCAAAAACCAGCCAAATCAACGAGTTCAGGTTCGCTGAATGCTTTGAGAACCTCACAAAAAACGGAGACGAGGTTGTTGTGATTGTTATTTCAAGCAAACTATCAGGCACTTTCGAAAACGCGAAGCGCGCAGCGAAGAATTTTGAGAACAAGGTTTTTGTTGTTGACTCGCTCAACGCGTGCATAGGCGAGCGCATCCTCATTGAGTATGCTCTCAGGCTAAGAAGCGAGAACAAGAGCGCAAGCGAGATTGCCGCCGAACTTGACGAAAAGAAAAGCAAAATCAATCTTTTGGCAGTGCTTGGAACGCTGAAATATCTCAAAAAGGGCGGAAGAATCTCGCCTCTCGTTGCGTTTGCGGGGGAGATGCTTTCAATAAAGCCGGTTGTCTCGGTCGTGAAGGGCGAAGTCAAACTCGTTGGCAAGGCGATGGGTTCAAAGAAGGGGAACAACCTTCTCACGCAGCTGGTTGAGAAGTCGGGCGGAATAGACTTCTCGATGCCGTATGCCCTCGGCTACTCGGGGCTCAGCGACGACTTTTTGCTCAAATATTTGGCGGACAGCAAAGAGCTCTATGAGGGCAAGACCGAAAACATCCCAACCTATATGATAGGCAGCACGATTGGAACGCACGTTGGACCAGGCGCGATTGCGGTTGCGTTCTTTAATAAATAGGAGACAAAAATGGTTGTTGGAATACCAAGAGCAATGCTCTTTTATAAATATGAGAAATTGTGGACGACTTTTTTCGACGAGATTGGCGTGAAGTATGTCATCAGCCCTGAAACCAACCGCGAGATCATCAACCGCGGTGCGAACCTCGCAATCGACGAAAGCTGCCTGCCAACCAAGATTTTGCTTGGGCACATCGACTACCTGAAAGACAAGTGCGACATGGTTTTCGTTCCAAGAGTTGAGTTTAGTTGCGGCTATAAGATGTGCACGAAGTTTCTGTCGCAGCCTGATTTGGTGAAGAACACCTTCCGTGACGACGACATCAAGCTGCTTTTTTATAATGTTGACAAGAACAAGCCGCACAAAGAGCGAAAGGCGTTTTATAAAATGGGAAAATACCTCGGGGTGAAGCGCTCGCAGGTGAAGTATGCCTATATCATGGCAAAGCAGGCGCAGATGTTCTATGAGATGTTTCGCGCGCAGAACCAGCAAAGGCTTTTAGAGGAGACGAGCAAAATCAAGGTGCTTGTTGTTGCCCACGCCTACAACATTGGCGACAAGTATGTTGGCGAACCTATCATAAAAGCCTTAAAAAATCTTGGCTGCGAGCCGATTATTGCCGAATATACAAACGCCAACGAGTGCATACAAATCTCGTGCGGAGTGTCGAAAACGCTGCCATGGGCGTATAACCGCCACCTTCTCGGCGCGCTTGAAAAACACTATAACGACGTTGACGGCGTTGTTCTGCTCACAACCTTCCCATGCGGGCCAGACAGCATGTTCAATGATCTCATCATCAGGAAATATAAGAAGAAGCCAATCATAACGCTGACCGTTGACACGCAGGATGGCACCGCTGGCATTGAAACGAGGCTGGAAAGCTTTATTGACATTCTAAACTTCAAAAAAGGAGGGGCAGTTCAGTGAAACATAATGAGATTGTTGCGTGCTTCCCGCAGTGGGGAAACTACGCGCCGGCTTTCAAGTATATCTGCGAGCAGGGGTTCGACGTGAAGTATCTCATTCCGCCGCCAATAACCAAGCGTACGCTCGAACTTGGAAGCAAATATTCGCCGGACTTCGTCTGCGTTCCGTTCAAGTATTGTTTGGGCTGCTATCTTGAAGCGCTCGAAAAAGGAGCGAACTGCCTCATGCAGATATATGGCGCGTGCAGGCTGGATTTCTATGGCGAACTCAGCGAGCAAATCCTCAGCGACATGGGCTATAAGTTCAAGTTCTTCAACATGGCAGAAATTGACTGGCGAAGCGTGAAGTCCATTCTTAACAACTTCAAGAAAATCAATCCAACCATGAACGTTGTGAAGGTGGCGGCGGCGCTGCCAACGACTTTCAAGATTGTTGAAACCATCGACGAGTTCGAGAACTATATTCGCAAAAATGTTGGCTTTGAGGTCAACGACGGCGAGTTTGAAAAGACCTACAAGGAATTTCTTGACAAGGTTTCCGCCGTGAAGAGCGCAAAGGAGTTTGGCGCGCTGAGGAAAGAGTATAAAAAGAGGCTCAAAAACATCGCGGTCGACAAGCCGAGCAAGACCATAAAAGTTGGAATGGTTGGCGACTACTACACCGTTCAAGAGCCGTATTCAAACTTTTTCATGGAAAAGGAATTGGCAAAGCAGGGTATGGAAGTGCTGAGATATATGAATCTCACTTCAACCATCATCAAAAGCCAATACAAAAAGCGCG
>CANQQH010000100.1 GCA_947625955.1 uncultured Clostridia bacterium
AGGCGCTTGCAGGTTGGAACGGGCGACAGGTCTGAAAAAATTCGAACCTATAACTACCCTCAAAACCGCATCATAGACCATCGCATCAACCTCACGCTTTATAGCCTCGACACCTTTATGAACGGCGACATCGACGAACTCATTGAGGCTTTGCAAATTGCGCATCAACAGGCGCTTTTGGTCGCCCACGAAGAAGAATAAAAAAGGAGTGCTGATGCACTCTTTTTCTATAAAAATTTTTCGGGCTCGCTTTGGCTACTTAGCTCAGCAATAGCAGGGAAGTTTGCAATATATGTTTGGCCAAGCTCGATTGGCTCGTTGAAAGGGGGAATGTTCACAAGTTCTTCAAAAACGGCGTAGTCTATTTCGCTTTGTTTTGCCTTTGCAAAAGAACTCTTTATCTCCTCCGCCTTTTGGTAGAGCCTATGAATTTTCTCTTGCGCACTTGCGATTTTTTTCATGTGGAAGGAGTTTGTTTCAGGGCTCGACGAAAGCATCTCCATGTGGTAGTCGATGTTGAACGCGAAAATTTTGAGCTGAGGGTTGATCTCATTTTGCATCACGCTATTCAAATAGCGCGTGGAAGAGTTATAGAGGGCTATTGGCTCAATGTCGAATTTGTCCGAAATGAGCGCAGCTGCGGGAATCAAAAAACTCAAATTTTGCTTTCTCAACTCCTCGGCGGTTATACTTTTTCTGTTTGCAAGTCTATATAAAAATTGCATTTTCTTCATGGTGTTAATTTTGTATTGTTGCTGAAACTCACCAAGCACGGTTTGAACCAGCTCTTTTTTGTTTGCTGCAAGCAAACTTTTGTGCGGCACAGAGTCGTCAATAAAAAAACCAACCGACGCCGCAGGGGAGTAGGCTTCAAGGACATTTAGAATAAAGTTCAAATATGCAAATTTTTTGCCGTTGTTCATAATTTTTCCTTTCACTTATTATATCAACTTGATTTTGTTTTTTCAATAGCCATTTTCAAAATGCAAAAAAAATATTGATTGGCACATTTATAAAGATTTTTTCAAACGCTTTTATATGGAAAAGTTTTGTGGTATAATAAAAATATGGTCAGCGAAAAAATACATGAGAAAGTGGCGCTTTTGCCGATGAAACCGGGTGTTTATATAATGAAAGACGCATCTGGCGAGGTTATCTATGTTGGAAAGGCAAAAAAACTCAAAAATCGCGTTAAAACCTACTTCGATGGCAGCCAAAAAACAATAAAGACCTATAACCTTGTTTCGAACATCGTTGACTTTGACTACATCCTCACAAACAGTGAACTCGACGCGTTCTCGCTTGAAAGCAACCTCATCAAAAAATATAAACCAAAATACAACATTTTGCTCAAAGACGACAAGTCGTTTCCATATATCAAAATCAATCTCAAAGAGCGTTTTCCTCGCGTTCAGGCGGTCAGGCGTCCAAAGAAAGACGGCTCGCTTTTGTTTGGGCCATATGTGACGGGCGTGAGAATAACCGAGGTTATGAACCTCATCAAGTGGGCGTATCCAATCCGTTGGTGCAATCATAATTTCGATAACGGCAAGATGTTGCCGCGCCCATGCCTGCATGGCGAAATCGGGAACTGCCTCGCTCCATGCGCGTATAAGGCCCGCGAGGAAGAGTATAACAACACAATAAAAGAGGTCATCGACTTTCTTAATGGTAACAACAAAGATATCAAAGAAAGGCTCAAGGCGAGGATGAAAGAAAAGGCGGAAAAGATGCTCTTTGAAGAGGCGCTTGAAATCAAAAACCTCATCTATACTCTCGACAAGATGGACAGCGAGCTTATCACGAACCTCACGATCATGTCGGCAATCGATGTTTTCGCGCTTGCGACCACCGACGAAATGGCGGTTATCAATGTTATGAAAATTCGCGGCGGGAAGAATATTGGGCAGTTCAACTATCCGCTTGAAAACGCCGTTGGAACAGAAAGTGAACTTTTGCAAAGCTTCATCAGCTCCTACTATAACGAGGACGCCGAACTTCCAAAAGAAATCATTGTTTCAAATATGTCGAATGATGATTGTTTGCTTGTTGAAAACTTCATTTTTGATAAATTCAAAAAGAAAGTGAAATTGTTAATTCCTCAAAGGGGGCTCAAAAAGCAGCTCTATGAGAACACGCTCAAAAATGCAACCGAGTTTGCTGAGAACTCGCTCGGCAAGTTTGAGCGCCATCGTAAACTCACGCTTGATGCTCTTGACGAACTTAAAGAAATTTTGCAAATCCAAAAACTTTGGCGCATTGAGGGATATGATATCTCGAATATCAGCGGAACTAACAATGTTGCAAGCATGGTGGTTTTTGAGGGTGGCGAGCCAAACAAGAGCGAGTATAGAAAATTCAAAATCAAAACGGTTGAAGGGGCAAACGACTTCAAGTGCTTGGAAGAAACCATAACTCGAAGGATTCAAAGTTTGAAAGAAGGGCAGAAGAACTTTGAAAAGCGCCCTGACCTTATTTTGATTGACGGCGGCCTCGGCCAGCTCAGCAGCGTTAGAAAAATTCTATTGGAACTCGCCGTTGACATTCCTGTTATCAGCCTTGCGAAGAAGGAGGAGGAAATCTATGTTTCCTCGTCGAGCGAGCCGGTTGTTTTGCCAAGATCTAGCTATGCGCTCAGGCTGCTTCAAAGGGTGAGAGATGAGTCGCACAGGTTCGCCGTTTACTACCACAGGAACCTCCGCGGGCAGAGTATCAGCTCATTCCTCGGCTCTATTGACGGCGTTGGGAAAGTGCTTGGCGAAAGAATTTGGAAGAAATTCAAAACCAAAGAGAACATCTTTGATGCCAAGCCCGAAGATTTTTGCGAGATTGAAGGAATTTCAAAAAATAAAGCGATTGATATATATAACAAAATCCACGAAATAAAGTCATAATAAAGCAGCCTTGAAAATAAGATTTCCTATGAGGAAAAAATCAAGGCTGTTTTTTGCTGTTTTCAGTAAGCTTTCCTTGGTGGCAACTTTGCTTGTTGTCATTGTTCTTGCATATTTTTCCTATATGTTCATAAGCCCTGCGTCGAGCCTAAATGAAAAATTCTTTGGCAAAAAGGCAGAATATCAAGGCATCATAACCCTATGGAATATCGACACTTTCGAGGGTGGGAGCGGGTCGCGCGAGGGCTTTTTGCAAAGCCGAGCCGTGAACTTTGAGAAGAAAAACAAGGGTGCATTTTTCAAAATTGAAAACCTTTCAATCGACGAGATGAATGCGCGGCTTGAAAGTGGCTTGCTTCCAAACATGATAACTTTCGGCACGGGCGTTGGCGGGATTTTTAGAGATAGGCTCGCTGAGCTTTGCGGCGGGTTCGAAGAGAATATAAAGCCAAATTTTCTTGCGTCGGGGCTATATAATGGAAGGCTGCTTGCGTGCCCATTCGCGTTTGGAGGCTATGCGCTCTTGTCGTCGAAATCAAGAGTGGAAAATGCAAAGAAAGAGGTCAAGAATTTGAGAGAACTTGCGTTTGAGTTAGCTTTTGAAAAGAAACTGAAAAAGTCAACCAAAAATGTCTATTCCTTGACGCTTGGCAAAAATGACTATGTTGACGGCTACAAAGTGCTTTCGCGCGAGTTTGATTTTTCAATAAGCGACATGACTGAAAAATATATCATTGACCCGCTATACAGCAAGCAGACGCCATATGACGCCTATGTTAGTTATATTTCGGGAAACAGCTCGATTTTGCTTGGAACTCAACGGGACATTTTCAGGCTTG
>CANQQH010000101.1 GCA_947625955.1 uncultured Clostridia bacterium
TGGCGTTACTAAACTATATTTGCCAAACCTGACTTTTGCGGCCGATGAGTTTTTCGATTATAACGACAATATCAAAGTGTTCTATGCGCCAAAACTTCATTATTGCCCTGAACATCTTCGAAAAGTTCATGCGGATTCTATCAAAGGCAAAGACAAATAAAAAAGAGAAAAATTTTTCTCTTTTTTTGTTTTTGGGGCGAATTTATGTTGGAGAAAAATTGCGGTTGTGGTAAACTTTTGAGACTGAAAGAAAAAAGAATTTTTTGCATAAAATGTTTGATGGAGAATAAACAATGCAATCGCTAAAAGAACTTTATAAAATTGTGAACGGGCCTTCAAGTTCGCACACGAGCGGGCCAAAGAGGGCGGCTGAAAAATTCAAAAGTCTGCATCCTGATGCCGACAGGTTCAAGGTTATTCTGTATGGCTCTCTTGCAAAAACTGGCAAGGGGCACCTCACTGACTATATCATCAAAGAGACCCTCAAAGGCAGCAAGGTGGAGGTCCTCTTCGACACCAAGTTTAGGTGCGATGTTCACCCAAACACCTTCGACATTTTTGCCTACAAAAAGGGCGAACTGATTGATATGTGGAGGGTATATTCGATTGGCGGCGGGTCGTATCGAGTTGAGGGCGAGCCAAAACTTGCTGCGAAACAGGTCTATAAGCAGAAAAGTTTCATGCAAATTCGCAGGTATTGCGAGAGCAACAACATGGATTTGTTCGACTATGTTTGCGAGGTTGAGGGCAAGGAAGAGACGATTCGCTTCCTCACCGAAATTTGGAAGACCATGGAAGAAGCTATCTTGCGCGGCCTGAACACCACAGGCGTGCTTCCAGGCAGGCTGAAACTTCAACGCAAAGCAAAAGAGGTCTATGAAAAAAAGCCTGTTTTGAATGACGAAAACGCAAACAAGATCAGGCTCCTCAGCAGCTATGCCTATGCCGTTGGCGAGGAAAATGCGAGCGGGGGAATTATAGTAACGGCGCCAACTTGCGGAGCGTCGGGCGTTGTTCCCGCAGCACTATACTACATGAAGCAAAAATACAAAATTCCAGACGAGAAAATCATAAAGGCGCTGGCAGTTGCCGGGGTTATTGGCAACGTTGTGAAGACGAACGCGTCGGTGAGCGGGGCTGAATGCGGCTGCCAGGCCGAGATTGGAACGGCTTGCTCAATGGCGGCGGGCGCGGTTGCATATCTGCTTGGGCTGAGCCTTGAAAGAATAGATAACTCCGCCGAGGTTGCCATGGAACACCACCTGGGGCTCACCTGCGACCCTGTCTATGGCTATGTTCAAATTCCATGCATTGAGCGAAACGCCGTTGCCGCTGTTCGCGCAATCGACGCAGCTTTGCTTTCGTCTATGATAACAGAAGATAATCGCGTGACCTTCGATATGGTTGTTGAAACAATGTATGAAACAGGCAAGGACCTTTCAACGCACTATCGCGAGACGAGTGAGGGGGGGCTAGCTAAAAAGTATTGCAACAACAAGTTCCAAATTTAGCGCGAACTCAAATTTACTCCTCTGGCTTTGTTTCTAGTGGGCGGCGTGACACAGTCATTTATGTCAATAAACTCCTGCGTCAACGCCACCCCCTGAGCCTCGCCATAGGGGCAAATTTGAGTTCGCGCGGTTTTGTTTTTAATAGAGAAAATGGTTACCCCTGTTGAAGTTGTTTTTTCAAATTTTACGACAACCCCGTTGCAATTGTTTTCCAGTATAAAGCAGCAGATTGGGAATTATTTTAGAGCACAAGCGGGAGAAAAAGGTTCTTCGCTACACTACTGCTGTGCGAATGGTTCTTTTTCTCACGCTCGAGCCTAAAAGAAACCCAAGGTGCGGGTGCTAGGCAGCGACGCACAAGTGCGCCGCAACTAATTGAAACAGGGTTAATCGTTAACTTGAAAAGACAATAGTAATAGGGTAATCGTTAAAAGGATTGCTCTTTTATTTTTTTGAAAAAAATCACAAAAGCCTCCTAAACCATTTGACAAAAATATGGGGGGGGGGGTATATTATTATTTGAAGAAAATTGTGTTGGGGCAAAGTGAAAGGGTGCCAGTCTTTTTACTAATCCCAATTTTAGGTAGGATGTATGAAGAAAAAATACGGTTTTATGATGTTAATGGTTGCTCTCATTGTGGGATTGGCGTTTTGCTTTTCAAGCGGTTTGCAAGGCGTGGCGAAAGCTGAGGATGAGGTTCAAATGTACAAAGTTTATATTGATGGTGGCTCATATACGCTCAGCGAGGGAACAATTAGTGGCGCAACTGAAAATCAAGGTTGTGGCATTTATGCAATAGGTGAATCAACTTTCACCATGAGTGGCGGTGAGATAACAAACAATATGCATGGTGTTATGAGTTTAGGTGAATTTACCATGGATGGCGGAACGATTTATGGTAATTCGGGTATAGGAGTTGGTGCTGGCGGTAATTTCAATATGAATGACGGAAAAATCTCAAATAACATAGTTGGAGTTGCGGTGGCGACTAGTGCAAACTTTACAATGAAAAAGGGCACGATTTCCAACAATAATAACACAATAGATAGTTATATTCCTGGCGGTGGGGTTTATTTAACAGATGGAAGTTTTACAATGATTGATGGAATAATCGCAGATAACAAATGCAAGGATAGCGGTGGTGGCGGAGTGGAACTATAAAAGGAAATATTGCAGATCTTTTTGGTGGCGGCGTCAATATTCAAGAAGGAACTTTCACTATGAACGGAGGAACAATAGAGGGTAACAGCGCAACCTATGGCGGTGGAGTATTTATAGATAAAGGACTTTTCGTTATGAATAATGGAAAAATAAGCAATAATACAGGGGAAATGGGCGCAGCAATATGTGTTGGTGAAAAAGCTCGTTTCGAATATGCTGGTGGAACGATTGACGGAGAAATCGCGCTTAATTCGTCAGCGACTTTTATAATTAGCAAAGAGCCTGAAACCCCTTTTGATATTAATTTCATCGGTGATCCGCCTGACGGCAAGATTGCAAAACTTGAAGGGATTGACACAATAGACCTTTCCAAAATCAATCTAACCAGCCATCCCGACGCTCAGCTTTCAATCCGAGATATTGACGGCGAGAAGTGGATTGTTATGGGCGCAACCAGAACAATCACAATTGAAGGTGATGATGTTTTTAATATAGTATATAAAATCACACAGAATGGAGAACGAAGTGAGCCTGCACGAACAATAACTTTGCAAGTCCCAGACGGAACAATTATCAAAACGGAAAATAATGATGTAAGTAGAAGTGAACTTCAAATTGGCGATATGTATATTTGGACAACGAAGGTAAAATCAAGTCACTATGGTACATTTTTGTGGTGGCTTTTCTATGAAGGGCAACAACGATTGGACACATTGCCAATCACCGTTAAGGCTGATATGAAAATAAGAGCAGACATAACATATGAGCCAACATCAAGTGGTACATCACCAACATTTCTCCCTACCGACCACCCTGAGCACAAAGAAAAACACAACGAATATTATGTTGAAAACAAGAAAACCACAATTAAAAGTGAAAGAAAAAGTAGGGTATAAAAAAGGGTGTTTGTTGCGCTTTGCTTACAAAGCGCGCCGTTACCACCGCAACTAGTATCATCTTTTTGGTTAAAACGCAAATAAGAAAATCCCATACAGCAGTAGTGTTATGGGATTTTTTATATTTGTGTTTTATCTCAAAAATCTAATACTATTTGCTAC
>CANQQH010000102.1 GCA_947625955.1 uncultured Clostridia bacterium
TTTGCGATTTGGCAAAGATTTGTGGTACGATTCCATACGAAATCTACACGGGCATCTCGTCGCGGGTGAAACGCGTTTACAGGTGGAAAAGCTAGCCTTTTTGCCATAATTGGTTATTTGCGAAGGAGAAGCGAAAATTTCTTGCAAATTGTTTTCAATGAGTATATAATATAAAAGACAAGAATTGGCGAGATAAAGAAAGCAAACCAAATTGAGGAATGAAATGGACGTTTTGCAAATAATCGAAGAACTTGAAGAAGAGTTTGGAAAAGGAAAAAATTTCCTCTTCGGGAAATCTCATGTGAATCTTGACCATTGCGCAGAGCTTGTTGAAGAATTGAAAAAATCTTTGCCATCTGCAATCCAAGAGTCAAGGTATGTTCTGTCGCAGAAAGAAAAGATTCTTGTTCAGGCTCGCGAACAGGCCGATAAAACGGTGAGGGAGGCGGAGCTCAGGGCAATGCAAATTGTGAGCGAAAGCCAAATCGTTAAGAAAAGCCAGCAAGACGCAGAAGAAATCATGAATAATGCCAACAAACGCTGCGGGCAACTATATAATGTCACAAAAGACAATATTGACCGTATGCTCAAAGCTGTTGAAGACTATCTCGTTCAAAACCTCCAAGTTGTGAAGAGCAATAGGGAGCAACTAAACGGCGGAAATGTTTTTCCAAAAAAGAACTAAAATATAGATTCAGCCTCAAAAGGCTGGATTTTTTTTGCTAAATTTTGAAAATTAGAAGAAACAGAAAAATGAAAACAAAAGTCACCAGTGCCTGAAAAAACTTGCCCATCACAAATTTGAAAGCACTTATTGGCGTTTTGCTGAGGAAGGAAAGCGACTGCGTTATTATTGAAATCCCGCTGAACGCGATGAGAAATCCAACAAATGAAACTGAAAGGGGTGAAATGCTTGAAGAGAGCTGTTTTGCGCCATTCGTCATCTCTACTATGCCAGACATAATACCCGCCGTGTTAACCCCGCGAATGCCGAAAAAACCTAGTGTTCTTCCTAGCATAGCCGCAAAGAAATCTATGACTTTGAGGTCGGTGAGAAGGTCAATGATTAGCGAGAAAAGGGCAATATAAAACCCAACTATCAAGAGCGAAACAACGGTGTCTTTGGCAAGCGAATATAATGAAAGCGGCTTTTTTTGCTCGATTGTTGGCGATTGTGTTTGACTGACTTTGACCTTTTGCTTACGTTTGATTTTTCCAAAGAGGTGAAAAATAAGCGAGGTGGTGAGGACAGCGAGAATATTCGAAACATAGATGATTGCGCCGAGTTTTATGCTATTAAGCATTGCTCCGCCTACGGCACCGATGACGAATATGGGCCCGGATGTTGAACTTATCAGGGCGGTTTTTAGCAGTTCGTTTTCCTTTATTTTGCCTTTTTCGTAGAGGTCGGCTGTGATTTTACTGCCGATTGGGTAGCCAGAGAGCATGCTAATAATCATTGCATAGGCACCTTCGCCGCCGACTCCAAACATAGATTTCATCGGCTTTTCAAGCGGTTTTGATAGTTTTGAAATAACGCCAAGTTCGGTTAGAAGTTTGCAAAGAAACATGAAAGGAAGCAGCCCGGGTAGAACCGCCGTGAAGAAAAGTTTCAATCCGTTTGTGACGCTGAACGCGTAGCGCACGGGCGAAACCAAAATGAGCACCATTATTGTTAATATCAAAACTGACAAAGTTAGTGAAATAAAGGAAAATCTTACTCGTTTTGTTTTACTTTTTGTTGAAAGTAATGTATCATAATTCATAGATAAAGTTTATGCGAAAAAAGTTTTCTTTACAACCGAGGGAAAGATGAGGACTGATGTTCAACCAAAAATAAGGTATGCTCGCAAAGAGCTTTTCACAGCAAGACTTATTGTTTCTTGCGTGTTCCTAACTATTGCGCTCAGCCTATATTTCTATGGGCTTCTCAATTTGCCGGGAGTGCTGCTTATTATTTTGGGTGCACTTTGGAACTTCTTTGTTGATGTGAACACCTTCTGGGCATTTATATTTTCGCTGTTTGTTGGTGCGATCTACGCGATGTTTGCTGTTGTTGACGGGCTCTACGCCAACGCCGTGCTCTACACGCTCTACTACATTCCTTTGCAATTCATAACATGGATAAAATATGGGGGAATAAAGGACATCTCAATCAAGAACAACAAACGCTTGAAAGGGTATCAAGCCTACTACTTGTTTGTTTCATTCATCTATGTTTTCATCATCTGCTTTATCTTCACTTCCACGCAAAACAGGCAGATTCTGCCGGCGCTTGACACCGTTTCAGCGTGCGCTCTGGCGCTGAGTGCATTCTTGCAAAGCTTCATGTTCCGCGAGTATTACTTCGTGAGACCGATTGCGCTTGTGCTAGTTTTGGAACTTTGGCTCTACACGATTATTCAAAATGGCATTAGCTATGGCTCGCTCGCGTGCATCTTGCTTTATATCATGTATTACATTCTCGATTGCTACTCAATGAACCTTTGGGTTGACACAACATCGGCTCGAAAAAATAACCATGTTGCCATGGTTGACGAGAATGGGCTGATTTTCAAAGAGAGAATTGAGGCATACTCAAAACTCGAAGACGAGAAGGAAGAAGAGAATGAGCCTGAAAAAAACGACGATGACAATGTCATCGCCTAAACAAATATTGCATTGTTTTGAGTTTGAGATTTCGTGGCAAGTGAGTATAACTCGCTTGCTTTTTTGTCTATTTCAAGTGAAAGTTCGCTTGCCTTTTTGAGGTTTAGTCTGTCTTTTTGCGATATGATAAGTTTCATCTTGCTACTCTCTGCCAGTTCTTTGAGTTTCGGTCTAAATTCTTTTTTGACCCCGAGTACAACAATCGAGTCAAGCTCTTTGTCAATAAGGCTATATTTTTTCTTGGTGACATCAAGATATGGATAAAACATCAGCCTGCGAATGCGATTTTCTCTCACATTCTTGCTCTTTGATGCTTCAAGGATTTCTTGAATGCTTGTCAGCTTGCTCGCTCTCAAATAGAGCGAATTGGCGATGGGGAAAGTGTAGTCTTGAAACATAACAAGACTTTCCTTTGTTTGCTCGCGGAGTTTTGAAATGAGGAGGGCGTCTAGCCTTTCGCTGGCGAAACCGAGTTTCGAAGCGTCCAGATTTTTGATGGCTTCAAAGGTGCTTTTTGGAACAAACTTTCTTGTGCTTTCAACATCCGTTTTGATAAGCTCGCGAACTTTTGATGCGGGCAAGTAGGAGATATCATTTTGCTGTTTTGGCGTTAAAGAACTATGCCCGTTGTCTTGCCTGTCAATGAAAATTGGCGTTATTTTTGCTTTTTGCTTTATTATTGCAACCAAATACTCAACCGCCAAGATGTTGTTTGCGCTCAAAAAGACCTGTGAAATTTCCTCTTTTTTCTCAGGATATACCTCTCTTAGCGCTTCAAACAAGGCAACAGAATAGTTTTCGCCCCTTTTCAAGTGCTTTTTCAAAGCCTCTTTCAGTTCGGCGCTTTCATTTGCTCTCAGGCGAGCGATATCAAAGAGCGAATCTTTGTTTTCAATCTCAACGCCAAAGGCAAGGTGGGAAACAGGAAGCTTTTTCAAAATCTTTATCGCCCCAGAGGCAAAGTTGGTTGCAGAAGAGGAAGCATAGATGGTTGGAAGTGCAAGGGCTATGTTGGCGCCAGCTTTGAG
>CANQQH010000103.1 GCA_947625955.1 uncultured Clostridia bacterium
AGGTAGCCGTACGAGAACGTGCGGCTGGATCACCTCCTTTAAAGGAGTAGTGTAATTCACTACATCTTGTCGATGAGCAAATTGGTAACGATTTGCAATAAAATCTTTCAAAACTGCGAACGCAGTCTTTGATGAACAGTAAACACATCAAAGTTTATTAACCGATGGGTAAAGATAACAAGATTAACATTTATCTTGCATTTCACTTGAATAAGGTTTGTTTGAGGAGTGCTATTTAGCATTCTTTTTTTTGTTCTATTTTGAAAATCTCGGCGAATTTATGTGCTGGGATTTTTTTGCTTTTTCATTTGAAATTGGGTATTGAAATTTCGTTTTCTATATGTTATTATATATGTGTATGGGGGGAAACTTAGATGAAATATGCAAATAGACTTTCCTATGAGCAGCTTTGCGAACTCTTTGGAGAAATACAAAACAAAATAATTGAAATTGGCAAAGATGAAGACAGGAACTTTTATATTAATAATTTACATAGTTGCGATATTGAAGATTTAATCCCACGCTTCAAGCAAGATTTTAATACTGAAACTTGTCTTTTTATTGGTTATGACATTTATAATCACGGAGCGACTGAAATACATGAGCATGCCGCTGATAGTGATGTTATGCAGGTGCACGATATGTCGTTTAGTTTTGCAAATATAAAATTTAGTGAGAAGTTTGGCGTGCTCAATGAGCTTGAAGATGTTTTCATAAAATTCATGCTGAAAACCTTTGGAAAGCCATGGAAAAAGGACTTCATCTCATATAAGTATCAACAAGAGCTTGAACACATTGGCTACTATACTAACGCGCTAAAAAGAAGTATTGTTGACTTTTGCAATAACTCGGGGGATGAGCTAATGGATGAACAGGGAAAACTTTGTGAGGTTTTAGAGATATTAAATTCAAAAGATCATGATAAATATTTTGTCTCGAAAAAGGTTGAAAATGTTTGCATGAATAAAGTCATCAGGCGTGTTGAGCGTCTTGAAAGCGAACTTGAAAGTGAAAAAAGCAAAAACTAAACGAAAGGAGAAAGTTTGAAATGGCAATAAACAACAATATTGATTTGAAACAAATCAGGTTCAGCACACTTGACAGCGAACTAGCAGGTGATATCAGCGCGGTTGTTAAGCAAACAGTTTTGGTTCTGCTTGAATCCTACACAATGTCAAGGGCGACTCTCAGCACCATCCATAACCTAAAAAATATAATAAAAGACTCCGACATTGTTAAAAGCATATTGTCTGAAAAGGCTTTTGTTGATGCTGCTAACCCTGTTATCACCGCTTGTCTTCATCCTAACTATATTGCAATGCAATGTGGGAAGGTCTTTGAAAAAGCGGGGAGTGAGTATGGCGCGGCGTTCAACGAGGAATATGAGACCATGAGTTCTCTTTCTTCATTGGTTGACACGAGGAGCGAACTTTTGGAGCGTGGTGAAACAAAAGCTGTTGAGATGGCAAAGCATATAAAAAATAAATATATTCTCAAATTCAAAGAGAATCTCGAATGGGAACTTGATGATTTGCAGAAGAAGTGGAACGACCCAAACTTCGAACAAATGAAGAATATCTTGCTGCGTGACGCGGATGCTTGCGAGGAAAGTTTGCACACACTTTTTAGTGCGCTTGATAAGATTCCGGATGAACCAGAAAGATAAAATAAAAAGGCGAAACAAATCGCCTTTTTGAATAGAAAAGGAGTGGGTGTTCCACTCCTTTTTTGTTATAGACCGCAAACGTGTTTGAATCCATTCCAGATATCAACAAAGAAGTTTTTGATACCAGTGAAGAATCCGTGCGAGAAGAGTTCTTTGAGCTGAGCAATTCCTTGACCATTGTTTGCAAACAGCAAGTAGATTGTGAGCAAGATAACAAATGCAACAATAATGTACCAAATAATTCTAAAAATGAGTTTAATCATTGGGGAATCCTCCTTAGGATTTTTTCTTTCGTGATTATATTATAGCATAGATATTTGATTTTGTGAACAACTTTTCTAAAAATCGAAGTCAAATTTTCGTTTTGTTGTTTTTTGAGCGGCCTTTCGTTTTTCAATGAAGCCAGTCTTATATTTTATGCGATTGAATTTATATTTGTTAACAATCAAAACCTCTTTGTCGGTTGGTGCGAACCTTCTTGCCCTGTGTTCTGAGTTTATGCGGCTCTTTTCTTGCAAAACAGGGTAGGGGCTTGGAAGCGCAATCTTTGGAAAGTAGATTTTTGTGACTCTTCCTTTCTGGTCTGGAACATCGCTCTCACTTCCAATGAGCGTTGTGTCGCCCGCAGGGCTCGTTACTTGCTCAGCTGCACTAAGTGTTTGAGATGTGATGGCCTTTGTTACCTGCGCGCCGGAATTTTTTGAAAGGTTAGGGGAGGCGTTGCGGTTGCGGTT
The DNA here is from genome assembly GCA_947625955.1 of uncultured Clostridia bacterium. Classification (GTDB taxonomy): domain Bacteria; phylum Bacillota; class Clostridia; order Christensenellales; family UBA1242; genus UMGS2069. The sequence goes on from CANQQH010000103.1 coordinate 2,401, forward strand.
GCTGAGCGAGAGAACAACTTTTCTTATCATGAAATTTTGATAAAGTTCTTTTATTGTGAGCAGTTCGTCGCTGTTGTAGATATGGTTATAGATGCCGTCAAGACTTTTATATAGGTCAGGGTCGTAGTCACCGAAAAGATTGGTTTCCGAGAGATTGAGCGCCATGTAGTCATTGTTTGAGATTTTCAAGTGAAGTTCTTCGCCGATTTTCTTCGAGTCGGTAATAAGAGTGTAGAAATTTCGCTCGTAGTCTTCAACAATTTGAATGAGGTCGGTTGTTTTATAAAGGCCAAAGAAGTCCTGAATAACGGCGGTGCTTGACTTGCTATAACGCTTGAACTCGTTGAAAACGAACTCAACAAAAGATATTGGCATCCATTTTTTCTTGAAGAACGTGAAATATAATTGACATGTGCTGTGCATGATGAAGTTTGAAATCGTGACGTTTCGTTGATAGTCGAAGACTGATTCTTCATCATTTAGTGCACTAGGCAAAGTTTCAGCCATTGTTCATCCCACTTTCAATATTTGAAATATATATAATATAGATATTATGGTATCATATTCAAAAAAATTTAGCAAATAATTTTTCAATATCTATTGACAAAGCCAAAAAAATATTGTAATATAGACGCGTTTCCAGTATTTGACGCCCATTTTGAGGCGGGGAGGGAACATCAAATCCAAGTTTTGAAAAAAAATTAAAAAATTTTCAAAAAACTGTTGACAATATGATTTGGATTTGATAATATAAGGGAGTTCAACGCGTTTGAACAACCAAATTTGAATAGGTAGAGCATAAACCAAGTATTAAAAAAATACCTCTGGATAAGTAAAATGATTTCGTTTTTGAAGCGAATAAATAGCTTATCCATTTTTTATGTCAAAACGCCTGTTCAGGTTCGCACATTGACAACTGCATATTATTTTATATTAACATTGTTTAATATAGAGAATCAGATAAAAAATATCATTTGGTGTAATACGCAAATACAATTAGTTAACAAAACGTTTAACTGGTATATTTTAATTACGCTGAGTCGATTTTAACAAGAAAAAATGCAAAAGGCATGTTTGTTAAAAGCAAACAAGTTATACTCAAAGTAGCAATTGTCTTATAGATAGATACGATCAAGCTATGAAGGGCGTACGGCGGATGCCTTGGCACTAGGCACCGATGAAAGACGTGATAAGCTGCGATAAGCCTCGGGGAG
>CANQQH010000104.1 GCA_947625955.1 uncultured Clostridia bacterium
TCGATGAAAGAAGAAAGAAACAAAAAATTTCCAGGCACGGGGTTTATTTAGACATAAATCCCTGTCTGGAAATTTTGATGTTTCTGCACTTGTTTCGCGAATTTCGCCCTCTAAGAGATGGAGAGGATTTTAAGCTCATACTTCTCCCCACTCGGCGTTGCAACTTGAACACGGTCGTTCTTTTTCTTGCCAAGAAGCGCCTTGCCGATTGGAGACTCGTTTGAAATGAGCCCACGGTCTGGGTCACTTTCAATTGTTCCAACGATTTTATACTCAATTTTTTCGTCCATTTCCTCGTCAAGAACCTTGACAGTTGAGCCAACATGAACTGAGCTGTTGTTTATATCAGCAGCTGAAACGATCTTTGCAAGCCTTAGGGTTTCCTCAATAGTGTTGATTTCAGTTTCAACTCTTGCCTGTTCTGCTCTTGCAGCTTCATATTCAGAGTTCTCGCTGAGATCGCCATATTCTCTTGCAACTTTGAGTTTTTCCAAAACATCTGGGCGACGAACAGTTTTCAAGTATTCGAGCCTCTCTTCTTTTTCTTTCTTTCCTTCTTCTGTGATATATAATTCTGCCATATTTTTTTGCCTCCTTAAAAAGCCACCAACCAAAACATCTAATTTTTGTTGGTTCGTGTATTTTATATTACAATTCAAAGTTTGTCAACCATTTTTATAATTTAGTTGCTTTGCCGATATAATTTTGCTAGAATAAATATTTGAGGGGAAAACAATGCGAATCTGGGCGAAAACTATCAAGAATAACAAAATAGTTTCAAGCTATGTTTATGAAAGCATAGATATTTTCCACAGAGAAACCTTCTATCTCCATTTGCAAGAGATATGCCACAAGATGGACATTCCCACCCCTGTTGTTTTGAAATATCATCTCGACAACTTCACGGACTTTAATAACTGCCGTTTTCTTCCTTCCGACTTCGTTGAATCGGTCTCGTTCGACAGGCTTGAAGTTGAAGACGCTTCACTAAAATGACCAGATGGTCATTTTTTTATTCTATTGGCGCATTCAAATAAACGTTATCAAACATCCCGCTCAGCTGCTTCACATCGGCGCTTGAAAGGTCGCTGGCGATGCAAATAACAGTTATGCTCAAATGCCTATCTCCCGAAAGCCTGCCCAGTTTGTTTATAAAGTTTCCATAAAGGAATTTAGGGAAGGTGTCAACAACGCTCATCAGCCAACCAAGATTGTCAATAATGAGCACAGCATTTTGCTCCATCGACGCAAATAGCCGCGCGCGTTCAATACTTGCTTCAACAACCGCAATGGTCTCATATTCATCGCTGACCCCGGAGCAATAGAAATCCGAGCGATTGATGTTCAGTTCTTCTTTTTCCTTTGGCTTATAGCTATCAAAATGCACGCAAACAACGCTGTTTCCAAGTGTTGAGAATTTCTTTGCAACCAGCTCAGCCAAATCTCTTCTTTCCCTGCTCGACGGCGCGCAGATAACATTGCTTTCGTTAGTTTTCAAAACGGCGTCGCCAATCAAGACTTCCTCGCTATAACGCTTGCTCTTCATTGAGCCAATTCGGCTCGCAAAATTGCCGTTTATTTTAATGATTCTTGAAACATTCTTTCCGCTTTCGTCGAGGAAATACTCAATCATGTCGCAGTCTTTCACGCCATAGTCGCTTGCAAGCTGGTCAGGCAAAATGTGGTCGTTTTCAGAATGGATAAACCTCAGTTTTCGAACAAGCCACTTCCCGTTTTCTTCACAAACAACGCCGCGCTTCAAAACTGAATTTTCATCTTGGCTCTCACTCATATATTCAACGCGAGGCGCCGCAACCATTCCCATAAAGTCGTTGTTGATGTCGAGGTCGGAACTAGTATAGATATAGTCGCGCGAGTTTGGCTCATCGAGTTTTTCAATAAGATTGATATAGAGCTTGCTAGTTTTTGGATTGTGCTTTGATGGTCTGCCCCTGCCCTTTCCAATTTTGCGCGGTTCAACTTCGCCATAGAGCACAGCCAAAATCTTGCTCACCAAAACCTCTTTTTTGAGAGAGGTTGGGCTCACAACTCCAATATCTTGCCCGAGCTTTCTCAGCTCATATATGCCAAGTTTCATCAACTCGTCTTTGGTGTATAAATCTTTCATGTCATCAGTAATTTTCATAGTCAATTTCCAAACATTATTAATATATCATATTTTAATAAATTTGTAAATTATTTTAATCAAAGAATTTATGAATGAGCTCAACAAGTTTGGATTTATACCTAATATTTTGCGGATTACTTCCCTCGCTTGAAATGAAGCATAGCGGCGGATAAACAACGCACCACCAGTTGTTGCCCTCTCCCGAGCCGAGATTCAAAATGAGCGCGTCGTAGTAGCCGTTTTCAAGAGTGTAGCCCGAGTATGAGCGGGTTGGAAAATACTCGTCTTTCAGCGCCGCGCTGCTCTTATATTCAAAGCCGCTATCTGCCAAAACCTCATCCGCCACCTTTTCAATCTCACCAAGATTACCATTTAGTATGTTATAAACATCATCAAAGTCCTTTGCCTCAGCAACTTTTGGCGTTAGAAAGTCAACAACCGCCGCCTTGACCTTATACTTCACCGCCTGGTCACATTCAAGATTGCTGTTCGCGCGAATATGGATTCTCAAATAGCTCTCCTCTTTTTTATCTTTCACAAGAAATGGAATGGCAAGTGCCGTTACCAATAAAAGTGCAACAAACCCAAAAATAAACTTTTTCATTTTTCACCTCACGCAAAGTATTGTTAACACTTTTTCGCGAGGCAAAACGCACGAAAAAAAGCAAAACTGATAGAGTCTTGCTTTTTCTTGGAAGAATTTGGAGATTAGTCACCAAATTGTATATTCAGCGGAGAATACACAACAAGCCTTGTTCCCTCTTTGAGTCCCTCGCTCGCGAATTGATTTTGCTTCACAATCTCTTCGGGTCTCATGTTCATCTGCTTTGCAATCGCGAACAAATCCTCGTTTTCCTTTGCAACATAGACTCTTATTGCGTAGTCGCTCACTTCTTTGTCGCCCACTTCTTCAATGTCGCTGACAACATTGACAAACTCACTATTATATTTTTTCGCAACAAGCCTTGCGTCAAAGCTGAGTTCAACCTCACTCTTGGTTTTTAGTTTTGCGCTAACACTCTTGATGAGCAAAGAAAACTTATCCCCACTTTTTGCGTCTATGCTTTGCGAGAATGGGATGGCACCATGGATCAAGATTTTCTCCTTGTTCTCGCCCTCGCAAACAAGACTAGTTTCAATCCATCCAGTCGCAACAGCGCCGCTTTCTTCTTGCTTTATCTCATTTATAACTGGACAAACGCTTGCAACGAAGTTTATTTCTTCAATCTCATGCTCAGTTTCGAAACTATCTGTGAAGCTGAAATCTTCATAGCTTTCGCCCTCATAGGTCTCTTTCAAAACGCACTCGAAGTTTGAGTTGATGTTCTTTTTGAGCGAGAACACATCTTCAATAACCGTTGCACTTTCTTTCACATAAACAACGCACGAGGCCCCAAGCTCGCAAGAGAAAACAACGTTAGTTTTTTGGTCGATATCGCTGACCGCCAAATACACCGACAAGAGCACCAAGACCATCACA
>CANQQH010000105.1 GCA_947625955.1 uncultured Clostridia bacterium
CGACCAGCCGATAGGGAAGTTATACTCAATGTCGCACGCGGCCTTTGCATAGTGCGCGAGCTTTTCGTGGTCGTGGAAGCGCAGGTCCTCTTTGTTGAAGCCTAGGTCAACAAGAAAATCGTAGGCCTTGTGCTTGTATTGTTTATAGAAGTTGTCGGCGTCTTGCTCCTTGCAGAAGAGCTGATGCTCCATTTGCTCAAACTCAATAGTCCTGAAAATGAAGTTGCCGGGTGTTATCTCGTTGCGGAACGCCTTTCCAATCTGCGCGATTCCAAAAGGCACTTTTGCCCTGGTTGTGCGCTGAACGTTGAGGAAGTTAACAAACTCACCTTGCGCGGTCTCTGGGCGAAGGTATATTTTGTTTTGGCTCTCGTCGGTCACGCCGCGCGAGGTCTCAAACATCAAATTGAACTGGCGGATGTTCGTCCAGTTGCTCTTTCCACACTTCGAGCAAACAATCTTATGCTCCGAAATGAAAGATTGCATTTCTTCGTTGGTCATGGTGTCGGGAACAACAGAGATATTGTGCTTCTTTGCGTAGTCGCTGATGAGGTTGTCCGCTCTTTCTCTTGACTTGCACTCCTTGCAGTCCATGAGGGGGTCGGAAAAAGACGAGGTGTGGCCGCTGGCGTCCCAAACGCGCGAGTTCATCAGGATTGCAGCGTCGATGCCGTAGGTGTTGTCGTTCTCCTGAACGAAGCGTTTCCACCACGCTTTTTTGATGTTGTTTTTCAGTTCCACTCCCAAAGGACCATAGTCCCAAGTGTTTGCGAGCCCGTCATAGATATCACTGCCGCGAAAGACAAATCCCGTTTGTTTGCAGTGGTTAACGAGCTTATCCATTGTCAAGTTTTTGTTCATGATTTTTTCCTCTTTATATATTATCAAAGTATAAACTTTTCTTCTCAATAGTCAAGTGTTTGAAAAATTTGGTGCCGCGAAACAACGCTTTCCGCAAACAAACGTTTGAAAAGCATAAGAAAATGATTGAAATCGGCAAAACATTGTGCTAGAATAGAATTTATAACGAGAGGGAAATACTAAGAAAAAGGGGCAGGGCATTGGAGTTCAAAATTCACTCAAAATTCAAACCCACCGGCGACCAACCGCAAGCAATTGAAAAGCTCGTTGAAGGGCTCAATGACGGGCTCAGAGAGCAAGTTTTGCTCGGCGTTACTGGGAGTGGAAAGACCTTCACAATGGCGAACATCATCGAACGCGTTCAGCGTCCGACCATTGTTATTGCGCACAACAAGACTCTTGCCGCGCAACTTTGCAACGAGTTGAGAGAATTTTTCCCCGAAAACTCAGTCAACTATTTTGTTTCCTACTATGACTACTACCAGCCCGAAGCCTATATCGTTTCGAGCGATACCTATATTGAAAAAGACCTCGCAATCAACGAGGAAATCGACAAACTGCGCCACTCGGCAACCTGCGCGCTTTTCGAAAGGCGCGATGTTATCATTGTTGCGTCAGTCTCGTGCATCTATGGTCTTGGCGAGCCAAGCGAATACGAGAAAATGGCAATCTCACTGCGCCCAGGCATGAAAATCGCGCGTGAGAGACTTATTGAAAAGCTGGTTGACAACCAATATAAGCGCAACGACATTGAGTTTGTGCGTGGTAATTTCCGCGTGCGTGGTGATGTTTTGGAAGTGTTCCCGGCGTCGAGCAGCGAGCTGTCTGTTCGCATCGACTTCTTTGGCGACGAGATTGAGGGAATCTATGAGGTTGAGGCAATCAGCGGCAAGAAACTTAGCAAACTTGAACACGTTGCAATCTATCCTGCGAGCCACTATGTTTCAAGCCCTGAGAAAATGGAAAGCTGCTTGAAGCAGATTGAAGCGGACATGGAAAAAGAGGTCAAAGCGTTCGAGGACAAGGGCAAGATTGTTGAGGCAATGCGACTCAAACAGCGAACGAGCTATGACATCGAGATGCTGCGCGAAATGGGCTACACCAGCGGCGTTGAGAACTATTCGAGGTATTTTGACGGCAGAAAGCCGGGCGAGGCGCCGTTCTGCCTGCTTGACTATTTCCCAGACGACTATTTGATGATAATCGACGAGAGCCACATGACCCTTCCTCAAATTCGCGCGATGTTCAATGGCGACCGCGCGAGAAAGGACAATTTGGTGAACTATGGCTTCAGGCTCAAAAGTGCCTACGACAACAGGCCGCTGAAATTCGACGAGTTTGAAAAGCGGTTCGACCAGCTCATCTGCGTTTCGGCAACGCCTGGGCCATACGAAATGGAGCACGCCGACAATGTTGTTGAGCAAATCATACGCCCAACAGGGCTCTTGGACCCAGAAATTATCGTCAGGCCAGTCAATGGTCAGGTTGATGACCTTCTAAGCGAACTCAACAAGACCATCGCAACTGGGGGCAGGGCGCTCGTTACAACGCTAACAAAGAAGATGGCGGAGAGTCTTTCGCAATATCTTGTTGAGCACGGCGTTAAAACAACCTATCTGCACTCGGAAATCAAGACCATGGAGCGCATGGAGATTATAAACAGCTTGCGAAGCGGAGAGTGCGATGTTATTGTTGGAATCAACCTGCTCCGCGAGGGGCTAGACCTTCCCGAGGTCAAGCTTGTTGCCATATTGGACGCCGACAAGGAGGGCTTTTTGCGAAGTGAGGGCGCACTTATTCAAACAATAGGGCGTGCGGCTCGAAACGCCGAGGCGCGAGTTATCATGTATGGTGACGTTGTCACCGGCTCAATGCAAAGGGCGATTGACGAAACAAACCGCAGGCGCGCCATTCAAAAGAAGTATAACGAAGAGCACGGCATAATTCCAAAAACAATTATCAAAAACATATCAAACACAATCACCATTTCAAGCAAGATAACAGAAGAAAAGAAGCTGGATGAAAAAGAGAAGAAAAGGGCTATCGAGCAGCTTGAAAAGCAGCTTGAAGCCGCTGTTAAGGAGCTTGATTTTGAGGCGGCTATTGAAATTCGCGATCAGCTTTTGAGCCTCAAAGGTGAAAAACTAGACAAAAAAGTAGGTAGAACATGGAAGACAAAATAAAGATCGTTGGGGCGCGAGAAAACAACCTCAAAAATGTTAATCTTGAAATACCTCGAAACAAGCTTGTTGTGTTCACAGGGCTGTCGGGTTCGGGTAAGAGTTCACTCGCGTTCGACACAATTTTTGCCGAGGGGCAGAGGCGATATATGGAGTCGCTTTCGTCGTATGCGCGTCAGTTCCTTGGTCAGATGCAGAAGCCTGATGTTGACAATATTGAAGGACTTTCGCCGGCGATTGCCATTGACCAAAAAACAACGAGCGGCAATCCGCGTTCAACTGTTGGAACGGTCACGGAGATCTATGACTATCTCAGGCTCTTGTTCGCGCACATTGGAACGCCATATTGCCCAAACTGCCACACGCCAATAAAGCCAAGCACGATTGATAGCATTGTGAAAAAGGCGCTCTCGGGCGAAGAGGGTAGCAAACTCATGGTTGTTGCGCCTGTTATTCGCGGGAAGAAGGGCGAGTATAGCAAGATGTTTGAGGGCTTCAAAAAGAGCGGCTATGTGCGCGTTAAAGTTGACGGCGAGATTTTTAGTCTT
>CANQQH010000106.1 GCA_947625955.1 uncultured Clostridia bacterium
GGTCCAGCGTGTGCCGACAAAGACACACTCAAAGCGATGATTCGCGCAGGAATGAATGTTGCAAGATTCAACATGAGCCATGGCACCCATGAATCTCACCACGCGCTCATTGAGAATTTGAAAAAGGCACGAGAAGAACTTAATTTGCCCGTTGCAATAATGATTGACACGAGAGGCCCCGAGATTCGCGTTGGACAGTTTGAAAAGGGCGAGGTCACACTTGTGAAAAACCAAACCTTTTGCCTCACAACTCGCAAGGTTTTGGGAAATGAAAAAGAAGTTTCAATAAACCTTGCAAGCTTTCCAAAGATTATGAAAGTTGACGATACCGTCCTCATTAATGACGGACTTATCAAGCTGAAAATACAACAAATTAGTGGGGAAGATGTTTTCTGCAAAGTGGTTGTTGGGGGCGTTCTTTCAAACAATAAAGGCGTCAACATCCCGGGTGTGAAGTTTGCAAACGAATATCTCTCCGAAATAGACAAAAATGACATCCTGTTTGGAATCAACGAGGGAGCGGAGATATTTGCAATCTCCTTCGTTGGGTCGAAGGATGATGTTATGTTGGTTAGGAGATTTTTGAATAAGCACGGCAGCAAAGCGCTGATTTGCTCGAAGATTGAGAGTGAAGAAGGTGTTTTGAACATGGACGAAATCATTGAAGCTAGTGATAGTGTTATGGTGGCGCGCGGCGACCTTGGTGTTGAGATTGAATTTGAGAAAATTCCTTTTGTTCAAAAGCAAATCATTGCAAAGTGTGCAGCCTGCGGCAAGATATCCGTGACGGCAACTGAGATGCTTGAAAGCATGATTCACAATATTCGCCCAACGCGTGCTGAAATTTCCGACATCGCGAACGCTGTTCATGATGGTTCAAGCGCAATCATGCTATCGGGCGAAACTTCCATGGGGCAGAACCCTGTTCTTAGCGTTGAAACCATGGCAAAGATAACCGAGAGCGCTGAGGAAACTATTGAGTATGGCGGGGAAATTGACTTCCAGTTTTCAAAAAGTATCAGCGCTTCAATCGGCTATGCTTCATGCGAACTTGCAAGAAGTTTGGGGGCAAAGGCGATTATTGTCGCAACCAAGTCGGGCTTCACGGCGCAATGCGTCAGCCGTTTTCGTCCAAAGGCGCAGATCATTGCTTGCACGCCAGACGCGGTTGTTTTCAATCAACTTGCCTTGTGTTTTGGCGTTATTCCAATAGTTGATGAGCCATATTCAAGCACCGATAACTTGCTTGCGTCGTCGAGAGAGTGCGCGGTTAAAAATAAACTTGTGAAGAAAGGAGACATCGTTGTTCAAACGGCGGGGCTGAGCCTTGAAAACAGGGGAACAAACCTTTTGGTCGCAACGCAAATTTAACAGAGTAAACTTTTCTTATCGCATTATATTTATTTGACTAATTTATAATAATTAATCTATAATATATTAATAATAGTGGTGAGTATGAAAAAATTTCTATCAATATTTATAATGTTTGTGTGTTGTGCATTCGTTTTTGCAGGTTGCGGGGTTGTTGGTAGCGGCGATGCTGCTGGAATCCAATTCTTGCAAGACGTTTTCTATGTTGACAAAAATGTTGAAACTCACCTCGACTATAAAGTTTATCCGCTAACCGCGAAGAACTATAACATTAGATACAGCCTTCCAGCGAACTATGGAAGCGACACAACCTATCGTTTTGTTAACGGAAATGTGACCGTGACCGACGATGCTTTCCGCCCAATTGATATCGACATCAACCTCAACGACGCCTACACCGACACCTGCACAGTTCGTTTGAGGCAATACCCAAAGAGCATTGGAATATATAAGAAAAACAGCGAAAATGAAGACACAAAAATCACTAACGACAGTGTTTATGGTGGGCTTGTTTATGCGCTCAATGTGAAGGGAATTTTCGGCTCAAACAGCACGCCTCGCTTTTTTGAAGAGAACGAATTTAACTATCAAATTGAGAGCACGAACCAAAATATTATCGCGATTGAAAGCGAAAGAAATTTGCTTGTTCGCTCAACTGGCAAAAGGGGTTCAAGCCTCGTTACTGTCAGGGTTTGCGACGGGCAGGGCAATGCCGTTTCGGGGCTATCTACAAGCATCAATTTGACTGTTGTTGACCCAATTGACAACACCTTTGCAACCTTTGATAACAGGTTTGTGCTTCGCCATGGCGAGACCTATGAACTGACCCTTGAAAAAGGCTATGAGGCTGTTATCAATGTGAGAAGTTTCAATGAAGAGGGCTTCATTATTAACAATGCTGAATACGACTGCTATTTGTCGAATGATTCCGTGTTTGAGTCGCGCATTGACGACCTTGGCATTTTCCTTGTTGTGAAAGGCTCTGGCGAGGTTAAAGTGACCCTTCAAAGCAGGAGCTCAGATGCGAGCGGAAAGCCCGTCAAAATTGAGTTTGTTTTGAAAGTGCAGATTTTGGGCGAAAACAACCCATAAAACGCCTCAAAAATCAACAAAAAACGCAAAAATGACCAAAATGAGCCGATTTTAATGAAAAATTTGGCTCTTTTTTTGATTTTATTTTTGTTTAACTATTGACTTTGCTATTTCATTTTGCTATACTATGGTTAAATTAAGTGCATAATATGCATAAGGAGGAAGATTATGTCTAAAAAGAGTTTGATTTCTTCTTTGATTGTTGGCCTCGTTGTTACCATTGCTCTTGGTATCTACACTATTGTCAGCGTTTTGACAGGTGGGGGTCCTGGTGCTGTTAACAAAAACCAAAATCTCGCCTTCAGAGTGGGCGATATTATCGAAGAATTCGATGGATACAAAGAAGAAGATAACACATTAAAATTCCAATTCGAAACTGAAAATGTTGAAGAAAGACCTATTGAAAAAAATGAAGATGGTCAATATCAAGTTGTTTCTGAGGGCTCCTTCAAGGCTATTGTGAAGCTCAACAAGAAAGGCGACACAATCACTTATAGCGTGAAGACCTATAATCAAGGAACTGGCGAAACCGAAGATTCTCCATATGTTGTTGCAAATGCCAAGAACCTTGTTGAACTTAGAGATAACTTCAATGCTCTCAAAGATAGAGTAACCGGGGAAGACAACACTGTTGAAGGATTCGCAGTTCCAGCATATTTGAAACTTGTTGGCGACATTGATCTTTCAAGCGTTGACAACTGGATTCCTATCGGCTGGATGGGGCATGAATACACTGGCTCAATCGACGGCGCTGGCGCAACTATTTCAAACCTCAAAATCAATGTTACTCTTGAAAACATCGCAGACTTCATCGCTAACTACAATGATGGCGACGGAACATTCTCATTCATCGACCTTGGTTTGTTTGGCGCAGCAAAGGATATAACAATAAAAGATATCAACATCCAAAATGCAGAAGTTTCAATCGACGAAAGCGTTTATTCAGCTATCGCTGATAAAACCTTAGAGATCCCAGAACCTGCAACTGAGTTTGCAAGAGTTTCAATGGGTAGCCTTGCTGGTTTTGCTCAAAGCGTTAAAGTTTTGGGAAGTGAAACAAGAAACAATATCAAATCAAACATCGAAGGCTTTA
>CANQQH010000107.1 GCA_947625955.1 uncultured Clostridia bacterium
CTCTTTGGCGCGGTCATGCCTGAAAGTTCCAAGGTCGCTCTCGCTGCCAAGATAGCTATCATCGAAGATGCCAAGACGATACGCCTTGCCGTCTTTGTCAATCGTGAAATTCATTGCGTCGTCGTATGACAGTCCAAGATAATCGTAGATGTGTTGAGGTTGACGCGTTAAAATTGGAAGGTTGTTCGTGCAAGAAAGCCAAGTGTCCAAGATCGCATTCACAACTTCGCTTTGCTTGGTTATGGCACTGCCGTTCATCTCGCCCCACCTGCCGATCATGCCGGCCTCAACGGCGGTTATTGATGATTCATATTTGTTCAAAACCTCAGCAATCTGCGAAATGTGCCTTTTCATCATGTCAAGGCTAGGCTCCATGTCTGCCTCATTGCCAAAATCCGGACAATAGCAAAATCTGATGACCGCGTTCTTCTGCACGGCTTTGAGATTATTTAGTAGCGAGCCTAAATCGTCAAGCGCGGCGTCGGTCAGTTCAAGGTCGCCCTTGTTGTTTTTTGCAGAGAACGCAGAGATGTCCATCCTGAGATGAAACAGCTGGTTGTCGTAGTGATTGAAATCAAACTCCGCCGCAGGCTTTTGGTCGTCATCATAGAAGATGCCATTTTCAAGCACATTGAACACCTTTGCCTTATAAAAGCCCTGGTCAGGATTATAGGTAAGTTCGGCGCCGTCGGCATAGTCCAACTCTTGAACAAAAACGCTTGTGCGATTTTTATTGCAGCCCGCAAGTGCAAACAACGGCATGGCAAAAAGCAACATAACACAGCAAACGCAAACTATGTTTTTTAGTATTTTTCTCTTTCTCATCAATAGCCCCCAAAACTCTCTACTAGCGATTATAGCATAAAATAATCAAAAAACTAAAACAAAATCGTCTTGTTTTTAGAGCAAGTTTACTTTTGAAAGATATTGAATGCAATAAAAAAAGTGACCTGAAAATCACTTTCTTTCATTTGTTTCTTCATCGCTTGCGCCCTTGATAGAAGTTAAAAGTTCAGTTGCGCATCTCGCAATTTGCGCTTTCGTTGCATAGAACTCATCACTCAATTTTTTGTTATCCACAGTGGTTGCAACTTGCAAATATGGAATGCGAACATCATTGCTGCGAGGATATGTTTCAATCTCAATACCAAATTCATCCATATGCCTCTCAACAATAGGTTCAACAAAGTCTTCCAGCCTTTCTTTGTTAGTGGTCAAAACGCAAACAACATTTCCACCAAACTCTCTTTCGGAAAGACCCTCGGTGCATGAAGCCTGCTCGGCAAAAAGCGAATTTTTCCACCAACCGCGAGCTTCTGCATTTGCTGGAATGCTATATTGCAATGTGTTCAAAACAGAGATTTTGTAATCGGCGTTTCTCTCTTTTTTGCGTTGTGCTTCCTTTATAAGTAATGTTTTATAAAGCTTTTGGTCTGTTGTTATAACCTGCGCACCATCAGCTTCAAATCCATATAAATAAATAAAAGATTCATCAATATTGCTTAAAAATTTCTCAAAATTTTTTTGAGTGTCATCGTTTCTTCTAATCATAATTTCGTCTCCCGCCAACAATAATCACATGATAGCACACGGAAAAATCGTTGTCAATAGCAAATGCCTTTGGGTTTTTCAAAATTTAGCAGATTGCAATTCTAACCAGCTCAAAAAAACTCACCATTTTCAAAAGTTATCAATTAAATCTCTGGGGCTTGACTCCTTTTTTCGAACGCCTTGCCAAACTTGACTTTGCGATTAACCAAATCTATTGTTCCAAGAATGTTGCTGGATTTCACTTTATGGTTAACACCAAGAGGGCCCGTCATTGAATAATCCACATCTATTTCTTCGCCTTTTGAAACAGGCACCACATCCGCGTCGCCGCTCAAAAACACAATCCCCTCACCGCGCGAATTGTCAAACCCCGACCTATGCAAAATCAAACTTGAAAGCAAAGCATCCTTGTTTTCAAATGTTTTGAATCTATACATCGGAATTGAAGTTGAGTCCAAGTACTCTTGCACCATAAATAATCCATTTTGCATGATGGAATCCAAAGCATCGCTGTTCGTTCCATGATACCTGTCTTCTTCGGTTAGAACTTCGAGCAACCTCTTGCAATCGCCAATGAAGTTTGCGTCTTCATAGTATTTTGAAAGTTCAGCTTTTTCAAACATCTTTCTCAGTTCATGTCGCACCTGCATTATAGCACCCATTTGCTTTTTTATGCTTGGGCAGTTTTTCAAAAAAATCAATAAGTCTTTTATTTGCTTTTCGCCGATGCCATTTTCAAACCCGTGCCTGAATGGAATTGTTGAATCAATAACATATTGCCCAACAGGTCCATAGCCGCCTCCCAGATCAGCGCCTGCATATAACACTTCCTCAGTGATCTCAGCTGGTGAAAGTTCTGCCAATTTTTTCAACCGCGATATTGGATTTTGCAAAAAGCTCAAATAATTTTCAGCATTTTGGAACGCAAAAAGATGCGAATCCCTTTCGCTTTCAAAGCTTTGAAACCACTTGTTCATTTGCTCAATTTGTATGCTATGAGACTCCGCTTCACTTGCGGGCGTGATATTGAATGTTTTTGCCACTTTGAGCCCACATTCACTAAGAAAATTCAGGCATTGCTCATATGATTTTTCTTGCAAAGCGGACGATTTTGTTTCAAAAATTTCATCTCTTATAACATCAGAAACTTCTTCAAAAACTTCTGAAAGCAAAGATTCGCTTTCATCGCCCAAGGTATATCCGTTTTTATTGAAATATTCTTGAAGTTTGTCAAAAGGCCAAACGCAATCCGCAGATGATGCATGCTCCTTGACCACCGGCCAAATAATGTCAAAAAAACTTTCCTGAGATATTTTTTCCATATTATCCTCCAACTTTGACAAATTAATTTTATCATAAATATAACACCAAGAAAAGCATCTTGTCATATTTTTTTGTATTAAAAGTGTTGCAAAGAAAATTAAAGTGTGATAGAATATGAAAGTGTTGTGCTGGTGTGGTGGAATTGGCAGACGCGCCGGACTCAAAATCCGGTGATGGCAACATCATGTGGGTTCAAGTCCCACCACCAGCACCAAAGAAAAACTAAATTGAACCATCAATTTAGTTTTTTTAATCTCCTGCTTAAAAATTCTTAATATGTCTAACTTCAATGCTTGGGATTGTTATTTCGTGTGGCATATCAAACACATATTTGATAGTTTTTGCCACTTCATCTGGCGAAAGGCCTAATTTCATTATTTCTTGTGGGAGTTCGTCATTGGCTCGAATATAAAAGTTTGTTTTAATAAGTCCCGGGCAAACATCAGTGATTTTTACATCATGCTTTGCCAAATCTCTTTGGATTGCTTTGCGATAATAATATCCACCATGTTTTGAAGCGTTGTAGATAGGGCAAAATTCTTCCGTTTCCACGCCACTTTGAGAGTTGACATTGATTATTTGTCCTTTTTTGTTTTTGATTAAAATAGGCGCAAAAGTTGTTATCATAGCGATTGTGCCAAA
>CANQQH010000108.1 GCA_947625955.1 uncultured Clostridia bacterium
TTCACATAAACAACGCACGAGGCCCCAAGCTCGCAAGAGAAAACAACGTTAGTTTTTTGGTCGATATCGCTGACCGACGCAGTGACGCGCAAACTTGAAAGTTTGACCGAAGCATCAACAATGCTTGTTGGAGTTGACGAGAGAACATTAAGTTCCTCTTTGAAGTCAATTTGCTTCTTGATTTCGGTGATGCGTCCGTTTTCGACGGCGTTTGCTGAAATATAGATTGCGCCTTCAAGCGTCACAACATCGATTGACGGAGTAACACTATGAAGAATAACTTCGGCGTTTGAGAAAATGATGTCGTCTAGTTTTGCACTAACTTCCTGCTCTGCAACTTCGCTAAAAGAAGAGGAAACCGAATTGACAACTCTTTCATAGTCGTAGGTTTTCTGGCTTGAAACATAGTCTAGCCCAAGTTCGCTAACACTAGCAACTTTTTCGCTCACGGTTGCAAACAGCGAAACTGAAAGCAAAGTCGATATCGTCATTTCGCTCACTGAACTGCCTGAAACAACATTCTCGTTTGCCTTCACTTCAAGAAAGAAATTCTCGCATTCTGCGCTGAGTTTCCCTTGCCATTCTGCATCGGCATAGATGCCTTTCAAACTGCCGTCTTCTGCTTCGTACACAACATTATAGTTGGTTTTGCCGCTGAAAGAGATGGTGTCGCCAACCTTTTCGCTTGAAGTAATTTTTGGAAGAGCTTTCACGCAAATAACTTTTTTTATTGGCATGTTTTCGCTGGCGTCCAGCCTCACCATGCACTCGATTTGCTCCTCCTTCAAAAGCTTTTTACTTTCAAAATTGAAAGTCTGCGTATTTTCCGCCATTAAAATCATCCCCCTTTGTTCTATTGCTAAATTTTATAGAGGGACAATTCAAAATATGACAAACTAGAAAAACTTTTTTCTTTTATGCGCCGTCTGCCTGCAAGTCGCTGTTCTTTTCAAGTTTAACATTTCCGCAAAGCACTTCGGCATAGGAGCATGAGAAGAAGCCCTGCCCGCCTTCCTCTGCCTTGACCGTGAAAATGCTTGGATAGATATTTTCTATCATCCCTGAAAATTTGAGCGCCTTTTTGCGGCCTCTTGAAACCTCAACATCAACACTCTCGCCTTTCAAACTCTTGATCTTTTCAATGATGTCTTCAATCTTAGTGTCAACTTTGCGCATAAAAAACACCTCACACAGCAATATTTGCCATGTGAGGCGCGTTTTATTCATTATTTCTTTTTGTGGAGCAAGTCTTTGAGGTCGTCGTCATCGTCGTCGTCTTTATCGTCGTCATCATCGTCGTCATCGTCGTCGAAATCGCTTTGGTCGATGTTGCTGAAATCAAAGTCGTCATCGTCGTCTTTGAATTCTTCTTCCTCGTCATCGTCGTCATCGTCATCGTCGTCATCATCGTCGAAGTCGTCGCCGTCGAGTTCAGAGAAGCCAACATCATCGCCCTCTTCGCTTGGCATATGGTCGATATCGTCTTCATCCTCTCTTGGTCTCTCTTCATCATCCCAAACAGAGCTGTTTTCTTCCTCTTCATCCTCAGCCTGTTCGTCAACAACGTCGTCGAGATTGCGCTTCTTCGCGCACTCATCGCACATCACTTGATCAACAGTCATGAGATTCTTGCCACAAAGTGGGCAAAGTTCCAAGTCTTCCTCACTTGGAGCGAGTTTGAGTTCGGCTTTGCAAACGTCGCAAAGGTCCTCGCTAACAAGAATATAATTAAGTTCACATCTTGGACATTTTTTGTATTTTCCTGCCACAATAACATTCTCCTCGTAATTGTATTACTGCTCATATATTATAGTGAAGAAGAGAAAAATGTAAACTATTTACAAGAAAAAAATTATATTTTTTTTGCTAGCCTTCAAGAAGCATTTTATCAGCAACCAGCGCGATAAACTCTCCATTGGTTGGCTTTTCGTTGTTTGAATAGACTTTAACGCCAAAAACGGCATTGATATTTTCAATCTTTCCCCTGTTCCAAGCAACCTCAATAGCGTGCCTTATTGCCCTTTCAACCTTGCTTGCCGAGGTTGAAAAACGCTCAGCAATTGACGGATAGAGTTTCTTTGTTATTGAGTTCACAACCTCTGGCGTTTCAATTGCCATTTTGATGGCCTCGCGAAGAAAATAGTAGCCCTTGATATGCGCCGGGATGCCAACGGTTATGAAGATATTCGTTATTTTTTCTTCCAAGAGTTTGAGGTTATTCTTCTTGTCGCCCTGAGATGAAAGAGTGATCTCGCTTGTTGGCTCTTTCACGATTGAAAAAATGTCGCGTATTCTTTTGAGAAGAAGCTCGGGTTGAACAGGCTTCACCATGTAGTAGTCAACGCCCAAATTCATTGCCTTTTGAACGAAAGTTTCACTCGTGAGCGAGGAAACAACAATAAATCTTGCGCTTGAAAATTTCTTCTTTGCCTCCTCAATAACGGCATAGCCATCCATTCCCGACAAAATGACGTCGAGCACAACAACATCTGGCTGAATTGACTCAATTTTTTTCAAAGCATCCTCACCATTTGTTGCGCTGTCAATTGATTTTATATCTTCAAAGTTCTCAAAGTATTTCCTTAGTTTTTGAATCTGCTCTTTGTTTTCATCCGCAATAAGAATTGAAATTTGCTTTTTCATTTTTTAATACCTCTTTTTTGTTTGTGGTTCACTTGAATATATCTTACCACGAATAAGGCACTTTTTGTATGAATTTTACGTGTCAAAAAAGACGATATATTGGAGAAAAAAGTCGAACTTTGTAAAAAAAGCAAGGTTTTGAAAACCCTGCTCTAAAAATTATCAATTATTTTAGCGAATTTAACTTGTTTTTCAAACTTTTCAGCGATGTTTGATTCTCTTCAAGTTTGCGTTTTTCCTCTTCAACCAAAGCCGGTGGAGCTTTCTCAACAAACCTTGGATTTGAAAGCATCTTTGAACTTCTTTCAATTTCGAAATTCATCTTTTCAATCTGCTTTTCAAGGTCAAAAATGATCTCGGCTTTGTCTTTCTTTTCGCTGAGAAGCACAAACTCACCAAGCTTGCACATTATAACTCTGCCGTCCCCTCTCGCGCTCACAATGCTCACGGTTGCAAGCTTTTCGATTTCGTCTTTGGCGCTCAAACTGATGTCGCCACTAAAATATACCTCGGCTCGAACATTCGACGCAATCTTTGCCTCAGCCTTTGCGTTTCTTAGAAGCTTTATTGCCTCAATAACCTGTTCTTCCTCAAAGAACGACTTTTTGTAGGCACCAACGCTCATGGTCTTTGGAAAACTTGAAGTCATAAGAAACTTGTCTTTGCCCAAAAATTCCATGTTTTGATAGATGTATTCGGTGATGAAAGGCACGAACGGATGAAGAAGTTTCAAGATGGTTTCGAAAACGAAGCTGAGCACGCTCATTGTGTTTGTTTTGTCTTCCC
>CANQQH010000109.1 GCA_947625955.1 uncultured Clostridia bacterium
GCCCAAAGGTGTATTCCGATATTAAATTAAGATTTTTCTTGATTCCCTATGGAATACGCTCCTTTGGGTGTAATTTTGCGTTTTTTATGATTATTATTTGATTTTTCTTGCTTCAATATAGTAGCGTTTTTCGTTTGCTTCGCCCATTGAGAAGGTCTTGCGTGGAAGCACACCGTTTTTCACAATGTAGTCAAAGAGCGCGCTCTTTTCCATCGACTTCAAAACGATACCAACTCCGCCAGTTTTGGCTGAAAGTTCTTTGAGGTCGTTCTCGCCGTGGATGTAGTCAAGTTCGCCGCCGTTTTTCTTGATATATGCGTCGATAAACTTTTGTGTTTCAGCAACTGCTTCAATTGAGTTTTCTGGAAGATAGAGGTCAATTGTTTTGTTGCCAACAAACATCTTGCTCTTCATCTTGCCTTTAACTGCCTTTTTGAACTCTTCAACAAACTTGTTGTTATCAATATTTTTAATAATTCTATGGATTGGCTCAAACAGGATTCCCTCGTCGTAGATATTCGCAACTTCAACAAGCGCATATTTGCTGAGCGGGTTCTTCTCGTTGTAGCAAGCTTTGGCGGTTGCGAGAGAGTGGTTGCCGTCGCCAACTGCGAAGAGTAGGGGCTCGCCATATTTCTTTGTTGATGCTTCAAGCAATCTTTCAAGCGCACTTGCAACTTTCTTTTCGTCTTTCACAGCCCAGCCGGTGATATGACCGCCGTTCATGTTGAGGTCGGTGTCATAGAGAACTTCGTTTTTCTCTTTTAAAAGCGGCTCAATGACAGTCTTGTTAGGGTCATCGATCAAGAGCATGATGTGTGGCAATTCAAGTGGGCAGTTCTTGCGAATCTCAACGCGTGGTGGGATTCTTTCAATAACTGTTCCTTCGGTTGCACGGATGAGCGCTTTGTCTTTTGGGTCGAAGCTATACTGGGTGAGGTCAACAATCATTGTGAGGCCATGCCTTGTGTGGCCAAGTGGGGTCTTTCTTTCAAGAAGAACAAGGCCGTTGTCAACTTTTCGGAAAATATCCTTTTTCAAATAGTCGTTCATGCTTGCGATGATGTTCTTTATTCTTGCTTCATTGTTTGCACCAATGTAGCATTCAGGGAAAATTAGGTTGAGCGCGCTATAATCATTTCCAACATATTTTTTGAGCTCTTCCCAATACTCCTTTTGCGATGTGTATTGGTCGCAGGCAACAACACACCACTTTTTCAAATCGACATCCTTTTTTGGCAATAAGATTTCGTCGAACTTAACTGGAAGTTTCATTTTCTTTCACTCCTTTTGATATAAAATCAATTAAGATTATTATAAAACTTCCTAATTTATTTGGCAAACAATAGAGGGGGAGAAATCGAAAATTGTCGAGAAAAAGTTATAAAAAAGAGCGGTATGAAAGCCGCCCCTATTAGTCTATTCTTCCTGTCAGTTCGCCTTTTTCTTCAAGCCCCTCAAAGCCATTTTGCCTGAGCGCCTCATAGAGAATTATTGCAACCGAGTTTGCGAGATTCAAACTTCGCCTGTTTTTGAGCATTGGGATTCGAATGGCGTTTTCATAGTGTTCTTTCAAAAGACTTTCGCGGAGCCCAAAGCTTTCTTTTCCAAAAACAATGAAACAGTCAGGTGGATATTTCACATCGGCATAGTTCTTTTTTGCTTTTGTTGAAGCGAAGAAAAATTGCTTTTCTTTGTTTGAATTGTATAAATCTTCGAAATTATCAATGATTTTTACATTTATAAAATCAAAATAGTCAAGACCGGCGCGTTTATAGTATTTGTCGTCAAGTTCGAATCCAAGCGGCCTTACCAAATATAGAGTTGAGCCTGTTATCGAACAGGTTCTCACGATGTTTCCTGCATTTTGCGGAATTTCTGGTTCAATCAAAACAATATTCATGGCATTTAGTTTAGCACACACGAAAGTTGCTGTCAAAAGAATTGAGCGCTGTTTTCAAAAATATCGCAGTTTTGGCGGTTTTGAATTGTTTTTTCATGTTTTTGAAGCTGATTTTGCGTTTTTTTGCATATTTTTTTGATTTTTTTGCACAAATTTTTCCTTGAAAAAAGTGAAAAAAATTTTGTTTTTTCACTTCACAACAATTTTAACATAATATATAATTATGTTAACAAAAATTCGAGGGGTAAAACATCGTGAAAAACAATTCAAGAAAATGGACAATTTTTTCTATTTTTAGTGCAATATTCTTTGCCGTTATTTTTTCAATTGGGCTTTCATTTGGCGTGAAAGCCAAGAACGCCTTTGCCTATGAAAGTGACGGTACAATGACAATGGAAAAAATCACATCCGACGCAAAACAGGTCAGTGGCAAATACCTTGATGTTTTTTCAATTCCAACCGCCATGTTTGACTACTCAAATAACGGCGGAGAGCGAGATAGTGGTGGACTTTTGAAGTTTGCGTTCGACAGGGACTTTGTTTCTTGTTTCAAGTCAAAAACGCACAATGGAAAAATCACCGACCCCGAAACGAATGAAGAAGTGGATTTTCGCAACTATATTGATGTTGACTTCAAAAAAACATTCACTATCGACAGAATCATCTATCAGTGCGAAGACTGGTATGGCTATGGCTACCCAAAGCAATTGAAAATTTTTGCAAACAACGCGGAGGGCGAGCTTCAACAAGTTGGGCTTTTGAAATCTTCGCAAAGCAGCGATATGTTTCTTTTGAGTTTCAATAGTCCTGTTACAACCAACAAGATAAGGCTCTATTGGGAAGACACCCACGCGGGGTATATCAGTGCGCGAGAAATAATTTTTCTTGCACCTGAGAGCGAAGATGGACTCAAAGCCATGGACCTTTTCTCAGACTTTGGTAATTTCAAGGTGAACCCTGAGATCAATAATAAAGAGGAACTTCAAGCGCTCAAAGAGAGCGTGAAAAATTTCCCGGGCTATGAAAATGTTCTAAGTGAACTTTTCAACCGTGCAGAACTTGTGTTTGATGGTGTGGTTAAGTATGACCAAAGAAGAGAGTTCTCAACGGCCGAAAACGCTGTTAACCAAATTGAAAGGCGCGGCAACGTTGTTTCGCATATGCGAAGCGATCTTAGAATCAAGTGGCTTGGAACAAATCGTGTTCCAACTGGAATTTCAATAAATGCCGGGCAAGTGCTCACTATCTATGTTGATGCACCCGAAGATGAAAAGAATCTGCCACGCATCGCCTACACCCAGTTCTGGGGGCATTGGAGCAGCTGGAAGTCGGGCGAGTATCAGCTGGTTAAGGGCAAGAATGTTATAACGGCGGGCAACCTCATAAATGATAGATACACCAAGTCTGTCTATGCGGGCGGCCCTATCTACCTTATCA
>CANQQH010000110.1 GCA_947625955.1 uncultured Clostridia bacterium
TTCTCTTATATCAATATTAAGTGTTTGTTCTGGTTTGATAACATCAACTTTCAAATAATGGTTGCTTTTCAAAATGTCACCGCCAATTTGTTTGCTAACTTCCATGGAATTGAGAGAAAATGTTTTATCTGCTCTGTTTGTTTCAACTTTGAAAGTCCCCGACTCGCCTTCCATCATTTCGCAAGCAATTTTGCTTATAACATCCAAATCAGTGTCAACGCAAACAGAATTTGAAAGCGAAAAAACGCCAGCTTGTTTTTGAACAAGACTTATGATTTTGGGCTCATCCGAAGCCTTGTATCCACCAAGAACGAACCTACCGGGAATTTTGAAAAATTGACAATTATACCCAGAAACCGCCTTTTTGATATTGTTTTCGAGCATATCTTCAAAATATTTGCGGTTTTTTCCTTTCAGATAAATTTCACCATATCTAATCAATAAACATTTTTCCATAGTTTCTTCCTTCGAGTTTAGTAAGTTCTTCTTTGATGATTTTTGCAATTTCTTTTGCATCAAAATCTTCATAGGCGCTGAGCGAAATTCTATTGCTTCTCAAAATTTCTTCCTTGTCAACACCCATTGCTTCGAGCGTGGTGTTATAATTTTTGCTCGACGAACACGCCGATCCAGTTGAAATCATAACACCTCTTTTTTCAAGCGCGTGCAATAGCGTTTCACCCCTAACACTTTTCGACAATACAATACTCATAATATTGTCTATTGTGTTATCGCCATGCAACAAATATTCAATATTATTGTTCTTCAGTTCGCTCAAAAGTTCAGCTTTCATTTTGTGAAGTTTTTCTTCATTTTTGTATTGATCTCTTTTCATAATGCGCGCAGCTTCAGCAAAACCAAGAATATTGAACACATTTTCTGTTCCTGACCTCAGTCCATTTTCTTGCCCACCACCATAAATAATAGGTGTTATTCTTTTTCCTTTTCGAACATATAATGCGCCAATCCCCTTTGGTCCACCAATTTTATGCGCCGAGATTGTGTAGTAGTCAACGTCAAGCTCAGCGATTGAATAGTCAAGTTTACAAAAAGCTTGAACCCCATCGCAATGAAAAACAACATTCTCACAATTTTTTCTTGCAAGCTTAACCAACGCCTTAATGTCATTTATTGCGCCAGTTTCATTGCTAACGTGTTGAATTGAGATGAACCCAACATCATCGCCAAGCATATTTTTATACGCATTTTTGTCAACACACCCGCTTTTATCGAGTGGCACAAATTCAACTTTATATCCTCTATTTTTGAGTTCTTTTGCGCACTCCAAAACTGATGGGTGTTCTCCCGCACCAAACAACATTCGCTTTTTTAAATTTGCATTCGAAAATATTGCCATGTTGTTTGCTTCAGTTGCCGAGCCTGTGAAAATCAACTGACCAAGGTCAGCACCAAGACTATCAAAAATATAGTCGCGAGCCTCACTGATTTTTTTGCGAACCTCAACAGAACATTCATAAACCGCGCTTGGGTTATAATATTTCTTGTCAAGGTAGCACTTAACTTTTTCAATCGCCTCAGGATTCATCTTTGTTGTTGAAGCATTATCAAGAAAATAAATTTTTTGTTCCATGCCAATTAGTATAACATATATTTATGACATATTCTAGTTTTTCAGCAATTTTATTTGATTAAATTCACCATGTCGGAAAGGTTCGAACTTTGCAAATATGTTTCAGGAATCTGCCCAATCAATATGCTCTCACAAATCAAGACTTCATTTTCGATGTTAACCTTTATTGTTCGAAATGGCAAAACAATATTGACGCTCGCCAAAATGTTTGCATAAATCTTGTGCTGAGTTTGGTTGATTCCCGCGCTCACAAACTGCGACAAGAAATTGCACTTCACCTCACCATAAGGAAAAATTTGGATTTTTATGTTAGGCCCATACCCAGAAAATAGCGGTATGCCAAAGAATGCCCCAAGAGGAATTTCAACAAACGTCTTGTTTGAAATCAGCTTTTCAAGAGTAAGTTTTGCAATGGAGTTGCTGAGCGAATTAATCTTGTTTGCCTTTGCTTCGATCAAGCAAACTCGACCATGACTGTCAGTTTGAATGTCCACCAAATCATTATACGAAACCTCATTATTTAGAGTTTGAGCTATTGCAAAATTTATTGACTTCGTTGCCAATACTTTGAGTTGTCCCTCACCTGAGCTTGTTACAAGAGGCGTTATAACAAAGTTTAGATATAAAAGAAAAAACGCAAAAACTAGTATCACACACATGAAAAATGCTATCAGTTTTGCCTTTTTACCGCATTTTTTCTTTTTGACATAATATTGATAAGCCTGCATATTAAACTATATGCAGGCTAAAAATCTTTTAATCTTTTTTCGTTCTTGAACTAACAAAGAAGGATACCAAATAGCTAAGTCCTATTGAAACAGCAATGCCAGCGCTTGTTGCAATGAGTCCACCTGAAAGCGCACCAAAGAACCCATCTGTCTTTGCAGCCGTTATTGCTCCATTTGCAAGAGAGTTTCCAAACCCAACGATTGGCAGCGTTGCACCGGCACCCGCAAACTCAACAACATAGTTATACACTCCAAAGCCACCAAGTATTGCACCAATCATCAAAAATATAACAAGAATACGTGCAGGCGTGATCTTCGTTTTGATAACAATCAGCTGAGCAAGCAAGCAAATCGTGCCGCCAACTAGGATAACTTTCAAATACATCAAAAGTGCCTCACCCATCTATTTCACCCCCTCAAACATAACAAGATGCGCAATGCAAGGAATTGAGTCGCCTTGCTGATTTGTTGTTGTGCTCATAAGTGCACCGGTCGAAAGCAGCAGCACACGATTAAGTTCGCCGTCTTCAAGTTTTTTCAAAATGTAGCCATTGAGTACACTCGCCGAGCAGCCCGCCCCGCTTCCACCTTGAAGAGTGTCCTGATCAATATTATATATCATGTGCCCGCAATCAATATAGTTTGTTTCGATGTCGTAGCCTTTTTTCTTCATAAGGTCTTTCATGATATCTGAACCAAGCTTCCCAAGGTCGCCAGTCGCGATGAGATCGTAGTCTTTTTGATTTGTGTTTGTTTCATCAAAAAATGCGCTCAGCGTTTCCATCGCCGCAGGTGCCATGGCAGCGCCCATGTTTGCAATGTCAGTAACGCCAAAATCTGTAACCTTGCCAATCGCAAACTTGCTGATTTTCACTTTTGCCTTTCGTTGAGAAGACAGCATAGTTGCTCCAATGCCTGTCACTGTCCACTGAGCATACGACTGGCGCTGATTTCCAAATTCAAGAGGATATCTATAT
>CANQQH010000111.1 GCA_947625955.1 uncultured Clostridia bacterium
CAAGAAAATATTGTGAAGTTATTGACAAAAATATGGGGGGGGGGGTATAATTTATTTAGTAATAAAATTGGAGGGCATTTTATGGCAGAGCACTACTACACATCAAGGGAACAAGAAATTGAATTTTTGCAAGAAAAATATTTTGACAATTGGCAAGAGGATGAAGCAGGCAGAAAATTTACATCACTTCGTCAACGCGCGGAATATGAATATAGAAAGAGGCGTCAAATTCCTCAATTCAACTCCGAAGAAAGCAAGGCAAAAGCTCGTGAAGAATATTCTGATTATATAGGCGAAAGGCTTAGTGGTCTTGTTGGTTGGGCATTATCGAGTGACGATGAATTTGATCAATATTCTAATTTTATAGAGGAATATGGTCATAATGATCAACTTGCAATAAGGCAGATAAGAGCATACATCAAAGCTTATGAAGGTGTTAAACTAGATGATGTCGTGGAAAAAGGTCATTATGAAGAGCTCAAAGACGCACTGAATTTTATGAAACGGAGAGAATCGCTGTCGCCATACTATGAGCTCAAAGAAACTCAAAGGCGAATTAGTAGATATCAAAACCAGAAGGGAAAAGAACCAAGTAAAGCAGCAGAGTATCAAAAAAAGATTGACGATCTGCAAAATAGCATCTATGATTTTTTGGATAATTGCGAAAATAAGGGGCTCGACAGAGAACTTGCTGAGGAATATTTGGAAGATGCAAAAGTAAACATCCATCAAGAAGAATTGATTGCAGAACGCGCTCGCATGAAAATTGATCCGGACTTGGTGAAGAACACCCAGCCAGCCTCTTCACAGCCAACTCAGCCAACATCTTCGCAGCCAAGCCAACCAACCTCGTCTCAGCCAACTTCGCAGCACTATGCGCGAACACCTCAACAAACCGCTTCTCAACAACCAAGGCAATCGGCACCTCAGCAAACGCAGCCAACACAGGCTCAACCTTCACAGCGGGCTCAAACGCAGCCAGCTCAGCAAACGCAAACTCAACCAGCTCAGCCTCAACAAGCTGAAACAAAGGTTGAGAAAGTTGACATGAATGAAGTGCGTCATCAGCAGATTGAAGACCTTTGGAACTTCCCAGACTTCGTTCCAAACCAAAACGATTTGAACTATGTTAATGAGCGCATCTCATTCTTCCAAATGATGGCTGACAAGTTCAGCAAAATAAAAGATGCTATCATTCAAAAGATGTATGAATTTTCATCTCAAAGAGTTGCTCCGCAAAAGCAGCCAGAGAACCAAAATCAAAACCAACAAGACCGAGGCATGCACAGATAAGGCTAAGAAAACAATTTCGCCATGAGAAATCATGGCGTTTTTCTTTGTTGTTTTTTTGACAAAAGAAGAAATAATTGGTAACATATAGTCATGAATAGAAATTGGCTGAAAATCATCGCTGTTGTTTGCATGCTTATTGACCACATAGGCTTTTTCTTGTTTGGCAACTTTTGGGTCATGCGCCTTATTGGAAGATTGGCCTTTCCTATCTTTGCATTGTTCATTGCGGAGGGGTGGAGGCACACTCATGACCGCAAAAAATATGTCGCCAATTTGGCAATTTTTGCCGTAATTTCACAAGTTCCATATATGTTTTTGCATAATTTTTACAATTTTAACATACTTTTTACATTTTTGCTGGCAATTTGCTGCATTTATTTCATTGAAAGCCATCAAAAACATGGCTATTTTGCAACAATTATGCTTGCAATTATTTTTGCTCTGTTGGCTGTTTTCGATTTTGTTTCTGTGTTCGACTATGGTATTTTGGGCGTTTGCCTGGTTCTGGTGTTCTATTTCATGCATAATTCAAAGGTCAAAATGACATTGCTCGCGTTTGGTGTTTTGCTTCTTCTTGGCATCAAAACGATGCTGTATTCGTCTTTTGCTCCGTCAGGCTTCATTCAGTTCTTTGCCATCGCGTCGCTTATTTTGATATGGTTTTATAATGGTGAAAAGGGCAAGCTCAACCTTAAATGGCTCTTCTACATTTTCTATCCGCTCCACCTGACGATAATTTTGATAATAACTCTTATTATATGATAAATTCAAAGATAGGAAGGTGAGAAAACATGATTGATTTGAACAAGAAGCTTAACAAGCAAAATTTCTATCTTTATGATTCACTTTACAACAATAATGAAACAGTTGGGGATCTCATCAATGATATCTTAGAGTGGAGCATTACGTTTTACTATAAAAACGTCGAGTATTTTATTGATTGGTGGGAGACCTATGACAATTGGGCTATACAAATAAATTCGGACCATGACGAAACATCAGGGGTTCCATGGAGTAAAATTGAGTTCAAACATGACAAAGATAGTTTCGTTAAAGTTTTAGAAACGTTCAGGCTTCATGACGGAACATTGTTCTATGACGCAATAACAAAAAGGGGCCGCTGGAAAGATTTCGTTTATGACGAAAGCAAAAAGTAGGATTAAACAAAAAAGAAGGAAATTTGTTTCCTTCTTTTTTGTTTTGATTTGAGGCAACGCCTCGCATGGTGGGAAGTGGTGGATTGCGTCGCAACTCTTATGCTGGCCGTGGGCTTAGGCAACCTAACCCCACAGCTTTGCATTCGGTTGCTCCTTTCCCCAGCAAGCTTTTCGCTTGCTGGGGGCCCCAGTTTATTGGTGGTTCGAAATCCACCACCACAAAAAAACACCCATTCGGGTGTGTTTTTTTGGTGGGAAGTGGTGGTTCGCAAGGAACGAAGTGACGGAATAGCGAAGAACCAAGTAAGCTCATCTTTGGGTTCTGAGCGTCACATATTTCGAACTGTCCACTCACTAAACAGAAAGAAGAGGCGGGACGAGGTGAAAAACAAAAAAGAAGGAAATTTGTTTCCTTCTTTTTGTTTTGATTTGAGGCAACGCCTCGCATGGTGGGAAGTGGTGGATTCGAACCACCGAAGACGAAGTCGTCGGATTTACAGTCCGATGCATTTGGCCGCTCTGCAAACTTCCCATATGGAGCTGGTGGTCGGAATCGAACCAACAACCGTCTGATTACAAGTCAGATGCTCTACCATTGAGCCACACCAGCAAAACCAAATGGTGCCTCAGGGCGGAATCGAACCGCCGACACAGGGATTTTCAGTCCCTTGCTCTACCGACTGAGCTACCGAGGCA
>CANQQH010000112.1 GCA_947625955.1 uncultured Clostridia bacterium
GTCTCTCGAAGGACTTTTCGGATTGTGCACATCATAATTCATCACTTTGGCGTAGAGAACGGCAACGATATCAACGCAAGAAAGTATCGACCCAATATGGCTGGCCTTGGCTTTGCTTGTCATTTCCAAACAATCGCGCCGAACCAACTTTGCAAGCAATTTACTATCCATATAAACTCCTTTTTATAGTTTCTTATATAGATTCTATGGCGAAAAGATGTTTTTTATTATTTTAACATTTTGCTTGGGCATAGACAATTATTTTAATAAATTTCTTGCAAAAAAGGAAAAAATCCCAAATTGAAATCAATAATGGGATTTTTTTGATGTTCTCTAAGCACTCTTTGTGTTTCTTCCACCACGGATAAACACAGGCTCGATCTCAGTTTCGCTGTTTTTCTTCGTGTCGATAACAATCTTCGTTATTGTTTCGTCCGACGGAACCTCATACATGAGCGGAAGCATTGCGTCTTCCAAAATTGTGCGAAGTCCTCTCGCGCCAGTTTTCAGCGTTATTGCCTTCTTTGCAAAGCTCAAAACGGCTTTTTGAGTAAATTCAAGGTCAACGCCATCAATGCTGAACATCTTCTTGTATTGCTTGATGAGCGCATTCTTTGGTTCAACCAAGATTCTGCCCAGCGCCTCTTCGTCAAGGTCGTGAAGGGAAACGGCGATTGGAATACGCCCAATAAATTCAGGAATAAGCCCGAATTTCACAAGGTCGTCTGGTTCAACCTTTTCAAGTAGTGCGTCTTTCCCCTTGCTGGTTGTGTTGGCTTCAACATCTGAACCAAAGCCAAGCCCTTGCGGATGTATGCGCTTTGAGATGATATTTTCAAGCCCCACGAACGCGCCACCACAAATGAAGAGAATATTCGTTGTGTCGATTTGAATACACTCTTGATTTGGATGCTTTCTTCCCCCTTGCGGTGGAACAGACGCAATCGTGCTCTCCAAGATTTTGAGAAGCGATTGCTGAACGCCCTCGCCCGAAACATCACGAGTGATGCTAACATTTTCGCTCTTCTTGGCAATCTTGTCAATTTCGTCGATATAAACAATGCCTCTTTGAGCGCGTTCAATGTCGTAGTCAGCGGCCTGAATGAGTTTCAAAAGGATGTTTTCAACATCTTCACCAACATAGCCAGCCTCAGTCAGGGTTGTTGCATCCGCCGTTGCAAAAGGCACATTGAGAATTTTAGCGAGCGTTCTTGCAAGCAAGGTTTTTCCCGAGCCCGTTGGGCCCAACAATAGCACATTGCTCTTTTCAAGCTCAACATCGTCGGTGAACATATCGCGAGCCTTCTTGTTGTCTTTCTTTTCAATAAGGTAGTTGATGCGCTTATAGTGGTTATAAACGCTAACTGCCAAAACTTCTTTTGCCTTGTTCTGCCCAATGATATACTTGTCAAGTTCGCTCTTTATTTTTTGAGGCTTTGGAAGTTCAAGTTTTGTGTCAATTTTGCGCTTTCGATTTTCCATTTCAAGCACGTCTTGACAGATTCGAATGCAGTCTTCGCAAACAATAACATTGCCATCTGGATTGATAACAAAGCTCTTAAACATTGGTTTTGGTCTGCCACAGAAAGAACAACGTTTGAGTTCTTTATTTTCCTCTTCTCCACCGGTAGTGTTTTCTGCCATAAATTACTTCCTTTTATCAAAAATTTTATCAACCAGCCCGTAGTCAAGGGCTTCTTTTGCGGAAAGATAATTGTCTCTGTCGGTGTCTTTTTCAATATCGCTAAGGCTTTTTCCTGTGTTTTCACTAAGGATTTTGTTGAGTCTTTTCTTGATTCTTGCCATGTGGTCAGCTTGAATTGCGATATCACTTGCCTGACCTTGACATCCGCCAAGAGGTTGATGAATCATAACTTCGCTGTTGGCGAGGCAATACCTCTTCCCCTTTGCGCCGCTAGAAAGCAAGAACGCAGCCATTGAAGCAGCCATACCAACGCAAATGGTTGAAACATCGCACTTGATGTAGTTCATTGTGTCATAGATGCCGAAGCCCGCAGAAACGCTTCCGCCCGGACTGTTGATATACATCATGATATCTTTTGTTGGGTCCTTTGCTTCAAGAAATATTAGTTGAGCAATAACAAGGTTGGCGGTGTCGTCGTTAATCTCGCCCGACAAGAAAATAATTCTGTCTTCCAAAAGTCGCGAATAGATATCATACGACCTTTCGCCGCGGTTTGTTTGCTCAACAACCATAGGAATCAAAACATCTTTCTCGTTCATAACTTTTTCCTCACATTTTTACTTTATATTATTAAGCTCTTTCAAACGATTTATAACCTTTTCGCTAAGAATAGCATTTTTTAAGTATTCTTCTTGCGAATCTTTCATTTCGCGCTCAACATCCGTGATATTGCGCTTTGTTGCTGCCGCGATTTCTTCAAGTTTTTTCTTGATATCTTTCTCTGTAACCTTGATTTTTTCTTGCTTTATTACTTCTTCCAAAACAAGAGAGGTTCTAACATTCTTTTCTGCTTCCTTTTCTCTCGTTTTCCTGAACTCTTCCATTGTTGTTCCAATATATTGAAGGTATTGTTCAAACTTCAAACCTTGGTGCATCAAACGATGGCTCATATCGTCAATCTCGTGGTCGATTTGGCTATCAATCATTGCCTTTGGAATCTCAACTTTGGCGTTCTTAACAACAGCGTCAATGAGTTTGTTTTCCATCTCGATTTCAGCATCGTGAGTTTTGTGCTCCTCGATGTGACTCTTGATGTGCTCTTTGAGTTCTTTGAGTGTGTTTTGCTCGCTAACAGATGAAGCAAACTCATCATTAAGTTCAGGCAAAACTTTCTCTCTTATGCCAAGAAGCTTCACAGCAAAAACAGCTGGCTTTCCTTCAAGGTCTTTTGAGTGATATGGTTTTGGGAAAGTAACGTTGATATCTTTCTCGTCGCCAATTTTCATGCCAACAACTTGCTCTTCAAAGCCTTCAATGAATGTGTGGCTGCCAAGTTCAAGTTCTTGGTCTTTTGCAGTTCCGCCGTCGAATTTAACGCCGTCAACACTGCCAGAGTAATCAATGTTAACAAGGTCGCCATTTTTTGCAACGC
>CANQQH010000113.1 GCA_947625955.1 uncultured Clostridia bacterium
TTTTGAAAGCCTGAGATCATCGCCGTCGATGTGGGCGAGGAAACTTTCGCGTTTGTTGCAAAGTCGGCTGAAAATTCGTTCGTTATAGCGCGACAAGATTTCGTCGGGGCTGAGGTTTGTTGTGATGATTGTTGGTTTATTCATTCGTGAGCGCTCGCTCAGGATGTTGAGAAGGTATTCGCGCGTCACGTTCTTCAAAATTGGTTCGGTGCCAAGGTCGTCAATAACAAGGCAGTCGGGGTCGAGCAGCGCGTCCAAAAAGGATTGCTTGTTTTCGTCGAAACTTGTGTGATAGCCAAGAAGCAGGTTGTTCATTCCAAAAGCTGAAACGAAGGAAACGAGGAACATTTTCTTGATGAGCGATGTTGCAAAGCACTCAACAAGAAATGTTTTTCCAACGCCTGTTTTGCCGCTGAGAATAATGAAGTTTGGCGTGTTTTTTGGAAAGGAAGAGGCAAACTCTTCAAACTTCTTTTTGAGTTTCAAAAGAGTTAGTCTTTGCTTCTCGTTTTTGATGAGATTTTCATTGAAATTTTCAAAGGATGCAAGGTCTTGTTTGCCCGCACCGCACTCTTTGATAAGAAGCGCGTTGAGCCTCTTTTTGAGACATTCGCAAGGCTTGCCGCCGGCAACATAGCCGGTGTCGTCACACTTCTTGCATGAATAGTTTGGAACAAGCGAGCCTGGGTCAATTTTCATTTTTTTGAGGATTTTTGCCTTTACTTCACGCATTTTTTGCAATTTTTCCTCTAAATTTGCGGTTTTTTCGCCTGCGGCGCTAAGTTTTCCAATCTGGAAAGTGAGCTCTTTTTCTTCTTTGTCTTTCTCATTGTAGGCTTCATTCTCTTTTGCTTTCATTTGGAAAAAGTGCGCAGTTGCTTGCGCCTTCGCTCTCTGTTTTGCGAGCTCACTCAAACACTTTTCAATGTAGGCGTTTTTGTTCATATCACACCTCAATATCGTCTAGGCTGTCAAAGAGCGCAGAGAGTTGCTCCTTTGTGTATTCGCGTTGCGAGAAGTCGGCGCTTGGAGCGGCGGCGCTGGTCTTGTGCCCATCCAAGTATTTTTTGGCGCTCTCAACATCTTTGATGTTTTTGCTGTTGAGTTCAAGCAGCAGGTGGTTCATATAGCGAAGTGGCCATGATGTGCCCTTGCTCTTTTCAAGCACCAAGTCGATGATGTCTTTTGAAAAGTGCCAATCCTCAGTCCATGTTTTGAAGTAGTCGCGGTCGGCGGAGTTAACGCGCCTTACGATTTGAAGTTTATCGAGGATTTCTTTGATCGCCATGTCTTGGCTAACAACGTTCGCAAAGTAGTTTTGAAGCGACTCTTTTGAAACAATACCAAGTTTATAAAACTTCAAAACAATCTCGTTCATGAGCGAGAGCGACTTGATGTCTTGTTTGAAGCAATACGACGCGAGCAGACAAAGGGTTTCTTGGTCGTAGCCCTTGTTGAGCCATTCCTTCACATACACCTCAACAACGCTTTCGAGATTCTGGTAGTAGAGCCCAAGGGTGGAGGTGATCTTCTTGGCAATTGTGAACATCAGTTCCTTTTCCTTGGAGTAGTTCTCAATATCGCTCATGGTGAAGAGTTTTTGCTCATAGCACTTCATAACAAGCTCGTCGAGTTTGTTCATCCCGCCGCGCTTGTTGAGCGACTTTGCAAGTTCCAAGATGACGGCGTCGGTGAAGCCAATGTTCGTCCATTTCAAATACATATTTCTTTCGTCGAGGTCGGCGTCGCGTTTGAGCCCAAGAGCCTTCAAAATGGCAGTTATCTGCGAGCTGGCTTTCTCTTGCTCCATGAGTTTTTGTTCAAGCGCAACAACGGTCTTGCCGTCGTCTTCAAAGCTGTTTATTATGGTTCTTATATATGGATAGCTGATTGACGCGCCTTTGAGGTTGGTGCAATGTTTGATAAGCATCACAATCGCTTCGGGTTCGTAGTGAAGGCGCTCGATGAGATCATAGTAGTTATTATATTCAAATGGGCTTATCATGCGGCCGCTCAAAATGCTTTGAATTTGCTCATTAAATTCTTTGTATTTTCCCTTCGACCTGAGTTTCGCGCTTCCCGAAAACTCTTTTGGCGAAAGGAATTTTATTTCAAAAGGAGTCTTGTTCACAACCTGAACAAGCCCTTGTTCCTGCCAATAGGAAAAGATGCTCATGATCTCGTCTTCGCTCATTGAAAGGGCGCAGCAGAGCGACTCCATGCTGTTGCTGTCAGAGTTTGGGCACGAGCAAAGCGACAGCCCATAGAGATATACTTTCACAGCGTTTTCAGGCGCGTGTGGTAAAAATTCGTTGATAAAAGTGTTGTCAACAAGCGTGCAATTATTCATCAAAAAAGAACTTGAAAAACTACAAACTGCCATCTTTTGTTCTCCTTGTTTTATTCTATCATCAAAACGCCTTTTTCGCAATAAATTATTTTATATTTTTGTATCTTTGTTGAAAGTGGGCGTGTAGCACGAGTCCGCGCTCTCCAAATCTTGAACCAAGCTGCAAAGCAAATTTAGCTTTATTGCCCGATTAACAACGATTTTATACTCCAATTTCGTGATTTTTCGGTTGATTTTGCGATTTTTTGCGGCTTTGCCCATGGGTGTGTATTGGCTCATG
Organism: uncultured Clostridia bacterium; assembly: GCA_947625955.1. Taxonomy (GTDB): domain Bacteria; phylum Bacillota; class Clostridia; order Christensenellales; family UBA1242; genus UMGS2069. Next base: position 2,631 of record CANQQH010000113.1, read on the forward strand.
ATTGAAACAATGGCATTTTCGCCCAAAACAGAATGTATCTTTTCAAGCACTTCAAGGCTATCTTTCACGCAGCCTGGCAAAACGAGGTGGCGAACAACTATGCCTTTTGTGAGCTTGCCGTTTTCAAAAACGTTCTCTGGTTGTTGGCGCTTCATTTCTTTGAGCGCTGCCTCAATAACCTCAGGGTAATCCTTCGCGCCGCTAAGTTCTTTGCTGAGCGATGAGGATGCGTATTTATAGTCGGTTAAAAAGATGTCAACCAGCCCTTCAAGAGCTTTGAGCGTTTGGACTTTTTCATAGCCACTGGTGTTATATATGACCGGGACTTTTGGCTTGTATTTTTTGAGTGCGCCGATGATGTGATGCGCAAAGTGGGTTGGGGTGACGAGGTCGATGTTTCCAGCGCCCGATTTTT
>CANQQH010000114.1 GCA_947625955.1 uncultured Clostridia bacterium
CCCATTTCAGCGATAAAGATCTGGTCCTTTGAATTGAGATTTTCCAGCACGGTCTTGCTTATTCCAAGCGGCGTGTTATAGTTTAGCGGCGTGCTGCAAACATTGTATTTTTCAGAAAGCAAAGTTGACAAGATGTTCTTGACCGATGTTTTTGCATAGCTTCCAGTGATGCCAATTTTGATGAGGTCTTGCCTGACTGCAAGTTTCTTCTTTGCCTTTTTTATAAACCTATGGTTGTTCCAAGTCTCAAATGGGAACATTATATAATGCGAAGCGCAGACGAGCAGCGGAATAAACATTGGCGTCAGCCCGATTGCGCCATACTTGAAGTATGGAATGTAGGCAAACGACACATTCAAAAACGCCATTGACAGCGCAAACACAAGCAAGGCATAAACAATGACCAAACGCGTCATTCGCTTTGTGTATCTAAGAGGAGTTTTTTGCTTTTCAGGATACTGGTTGACGATATAAACAATGCAAAAAATCAAGTAGAAAACCAGCCCGATATATGTCATGATTTTATAAACGAAGATGTCTTCGAGCAAAACATTCGTGATAAGCAAGGCGGCGGAGCTCAAAAACGAAAGCATGATGAGTCTCGCCCACCACATCCCCTTTGTGTCTTTTATCCAATGCCAGTAGCCACGCATTTTGTAGGATGAGAGTTGAACCACCTGCAAAAATTTGTAGCCGGCAAAAACCATGAGAATCGTGTTGGTGACAGAGATTGCAATAACAAGCCAGAAAGTTATCCAGTTTTCGAAACCAAGCGGTGCTGGCATATCGGCAAGTTCTGTCAAAAGAAAACGAGAAAAGTTCATATATATCTCCTAGAGACTATTTTATAATAACTTTGACTATTAGTCAAATGAATGCTTTCAAAACCGACAAAAACAAGCCAAAGTTATCAAGATATGAAAAATGCCCCGCCCCTTTAACTTTGATGAGTGCTGAATCTTTTATCAAACGATGGAGCTTTCTTGCCATGTATAGTGGCGTCTCCTTGTCGTTCTCACCATAGAAAAGCAGCGTTGGGCACTCAATTTGCCTAAACTTTGGCTTCAAATCCTCATTGACAACATTAACAAAAGTTTGTTTCATTATTTTAGACAAACTCTTATAGTCGCTTGACCCGAACTTTTCAAGCGCACTTTCGGGTGCTTTGCCCTTTTGAACGCGTTTTTTCATTTGTTTATATTTGAACACTTTCAAATAGTAGCCAAGCGTTCGTCGAGGTTTTATGCCTGCGCCGTCAACAATCATGAGCTTTTTAACAAGTTCTTTGTGCTCGCTTGCAACGTAGCTCGCAACTCGCGCACCAAAAGAATGGCAAACCAGAATAACACTCTTGCCCTTTGCAAGATTGATAATCAATTCAGTCAGGTCGCGTGCGTAGTCCTTCACAAAATATGGCTGCTTGATTTCACTTTCACCAAACCCAGCGAAGGAAACAAAAACCATGTTGTTGTCAAGATAGTTCTTCACAATTTTGAAAGACTCTTTGCTACCGCCAAAGCCATGAAGAAAAAATATGAAGTCACCCTTGCCTTCAATAGAGTCATAGTCCATAAAATACATCTGCACTAAATCTCGAAGTTCTTTATCATTACTATTGCATCTTTGTTGCCATAGTATTTTTTTCTTGTTGAAAGATATGAAAATCCAAGTTTTTCATAAAGTCTTATTGCCGGAGTATTATCGTCTTCAACTTCAAGAAAAACCTTTTTCACCTGCTTTTTTATATCAGTTAAGAGAGCGGATAAAACTTGCGTGCCCAGACCCTTTTTTCGGTATGCTGGGTCTGTGCAAACATACAAAATATCGCTCTCATCACATTGTATGCTCGCCCCCGCATAAGCGACAATGTGGCCTTCACTTTCAATGCAAAAATAAACATAGGAATCACTTGAAAGAACAAACTCAAAGTTCTCGTTGAACCTGTTTTCAAAGCATTTTCTTTCAAGTCCTTTCAACTTTTTTGCATCATTAATATTGCATTTTCTAACCTCAAATTGCGTTTTCATATCGTTTTTTCACCAAACAGAAGTCTATTTTGCGTTTTTTAGTTTTGTTTCACGAGCAATTTCTGCTTGCGATTTCCTCAAATACATTGGTTCAAGCTCATTTATTTTTTTGTTTTCGCACTTGATTTTTTCATATGATAGTTTCTTGGTTTTCTCTATATCAAAGCCCGAAAGTTTTTCAAAAAGTGCTTGGTCGAAAGTGATATATTTTTTGTCTTTTTCAAGACTTGTGATTTCAACGCAGTCGCAATTTCCATCAGGCATTTTGATGTAAACAAAAGATGAAAATGCCGAGAGGACAATTGTCTTGTTTGCCTTAGGCAAAAGGTCAAAACTTGAAAATGTTTCAAACTTCATTTCATTTTCGAACCCAAGCCCTTTGGCAACAGATATTGCAACCCTAAGCCCAGTGAAACTTCCCGGACCGATGTTTAGTTTGATGGTGCCAATGTCGTCAATTGTGATATTATTTTTTTGCAAAATTTCATCAATGTTCTTCATGAGAAATTCTGCCCCTTGCTCTTTCGACTCAGCTTCACTTATGAGTTTTTCATCTTCTATTATCGCTAGTGTTGGTTTCATGGCAAGATCAATAACAAGTGTGTTCATACTATTCCTCATCAAAAATAAATTCTCTTTGTGTGTTTGATATTTTGTTAATTTTCAGCATCTTATAGCTTAAAAACATCTCCATCGCTCTTTCTGCCCATTCGATAAAACAAATCGCGTTTGAATAGAGATAGTCTTCAATGCCGATATTATAAAGCTCGTTTGGGTTTTCAATTCGATAAAGGTCCATGTGATATATTTTCGTGCCTTTCACGCTATATTCATTCACAATCGTGAAAGTTGGGCTGGTCACATCATCTTCATTGCCGCCAAGCGCCTTAACAAAGGATTTCACAAAAGTTGTTTTGCCTGCACCAAG
>CANQQH010000115.1 GCA_947625955.1 uncultured Clostridia bacterium
TGCCGAAAAATAGTTGCCAATGTGCGGCATCCCCGTTGGTTTTATTCCAGTTATAACAACTTTTTTCATGTTCGCTCCTTATTTTATAACCTCGTCAATAACTCCGCCACCAAGACAATATTCGCCGTCGTAGAAAACAACATATTGCCCAGGCGTTATTGCGCGTTGCTTCTTTTCAAAAATAACCTTAACTTTGCCGCCGGCGAGTTTTTCGACCTCAACCTTCTGGTCTTCTTGGCGATACCTAAACTTCGCTGAGCACTTGAAAACGCTTTCCTTCGGCTCTTCTGTTATCCAGTTGATTTTCCCAGAGATGAGCGCGCTGCTCAAAAGCTCCTCGCCCTCCCCCTGAGTTACATAGAGGATGTTACTGCTCAGGTCCTTTTCAACAACGAACCAGCTCTCGCCGTTGCCGTCGTTTCTTCCGCCAATGCCAAGCCCCTTGCGCTGACCCAATGTGTAGAACATGAGCCCATCGTGTTTGCCAACAACTTTGTTCGAGCGCTTGTCAACAATATTGCCCGGCTGCGCAGGCAAATACTCCTGCAAGAACTTTTTGAAATTGCGTTCACCAATAAAGCAAACGCCTGTGCTATCTTTCTTCTTCGCAGTTGAAAGGTCGTTTTCTTCTGCAAGTTTTCTAAGATCAGGTTTGAGCATCTCCCCAATTGGAAACATGACTTTTTCAAGCTGCTTTTGGCTGAGCTGATTGAGAAAATAGGTTTGGTCTTTGTTCTTGTCAACCGCTTTGAGAAGCCACACTTTGCCGTCTTTTCTCTCGACGCGCGCATAGTGCCCGGTTGCGATATAGTCGGCGCCCAGTTTTTCGGCAAACTTCAAAAATGGTCCAAACTTAATTTCGCGATTGCAAAGCACGTCAGGGTTCGGCGTTCTCCCCTTCTTATACTCTTCCAAAAACTCTTTGAAAACCAGTTCCATGTATTCTTTTGCGAAGTTTATCGAATAGTATGGGATGCCGATTTTTCTGCAAACGGATTTCACATCCTCATAGTCGTCAACGGCTGTGCAGACCCCGTCGTCGTTCTCCTCTTCCCAGTTGTTCATGAAAAGGCCAATAACATTATAGCCCTGCTGCTTCAAAAGCAAAGCACAAACTGAGGAGTCAACGCCTCCGCTCATACCAACAACTACCGTTTTTTCCTTATTCATACTTTTTCCTGTGCTTATTTTTCTTGCGCAAAATCTTTTCTTTGCGTTTTTCTTCTTTTGCTTTGAAAACTGTTCTGTCGAAATCGATGTATTTGTTTGAGATCTTGGCTCTTGTTTCAACGTTGAGGTTAGAAATAAACTCTTCTTTTGAAATGCGATACTTATATCTATTCATAATGAGCGCGAGAAGGTCAACAACCCACATCGCCATCACCAAAAAACCAAGACCGCCGCCAACAAACACGCCCATAATCCTATAAAGCGGCTCAACGCTGATGACGATGACAGCAATAATAAAGCTGATGAGTGATGTGAGCCCGCGCCCGTAGTTCTTTGCATAGAGGCTGTGTGCGCCCATGTAGCCAAAAAGCAAACAGAGAGTTATCATCACGCCACGGCTGATGCCATATGGCGTTTTTCTGCTCGCCTTGTTGACCTCTTTCATGATCTTGCGCTTCGCCAGGTGCCTGTCTGCCCACTTGTATATTTCCCACCACTTCAACTTTTCCTGCTTGTAGTCGCCGCGCGCCTTTTTCACGCTATATGTTGGAGCCTCAACGCCTTCAAGAAAAGTGACGTCTTTGGTGTTGATGTTATATTCGCCGTTTTCGTCAACTGAATATTCAGGCAATTCTTCCTGCTTTTTCTTCTTGTGCTTATGGCGTTTTGCTTTGCTTTCCTCAAAAACAACTTTGCCAATCTCGTTTGAATCAATGCCCTTCTCATAGGAAACCTGTTCGCTTGGCTCTTCAACCTGCTCCTCGCTTGCCTCTTCACTTGCCTTTTCAGCTTCTTCGTTATCTTTATTTTCTTCACTAAGAATGCTTTGGTCGTTGATGATAGCCTGAGTGTCGATGGAAATGCCGCCATCCTCGTTTTTAACGATTGGCTTGGCGCTTTCTTCCACTTTTTCCTCTTTTGGTTTTTTCGTGAGCATTTCTTCCATTTCATCGCGGGAAAGCCCACAATTTGTGCACTTTTCATCGCCCTTGTGGACCCTGTTCATACATCTTGGACAAAACAAAATTTTCTTTGCCATATATCACCTATAATAGAATATTATCATATACGAAATCAAAAAGCAAACGATAAATAAAATAACGAACAAAAAAATCCCCACCCCAGCGAGGCCGGAATGGAGACATCTTGATTTTCTATTTATACATATGCTCAATGAGGTCAAGAACCTTGCAGGAATAACCCCACTCGTTGTCATACCACGCGATGAGCTTAACGAATGTTGGGCTGAGCATGATACCAGCCGAAGCATCAAAGATGCAAGTGTGCTTGTCTCCAACGAAGTCTTGCGAAACAACAGCTTCCTCGGTGTAGGCGATGATGTCCTTATATTTCCCGGTGCTTGCCTTTTTCATTGCAGCCTTGATCTCGTCATAGGTTGTTGGTTTTTTGAGCCTTACTGTGAGGTCAACAACGCTGACATCAGGAGTTGGAACTCTAAAACTCATGCCTGTTAGTTTGCCTTTGAGCTCAGGAATAACCTCTCCCACCATCTTTGCTGCGCCAGTTGATGAAGGAATAATGTTTGAAAGCGCGCTTCTTCCAAGCCTCCAATCTTTCTTTGACGAGCCGTCAACAACAAGTTGGCTTGCAGTTGAAGCGTGAACAGTTGTCATCAATCCCTCTTCAATGCCGAAGGTATCGTTGATGACCTTTGCAAGTGGCGCCAAGCAATTTGTTGTGCAGCTTGCGTTTGAAACGACGTTCATGTCCTTTTTGTATTCGTTTTCGTTAACGCCCATAACGAACACAGGGGTCCCCTTGCCC
>CANQQH010000116.1 GCA_947625955.1 uncultured Clostridia bacterium
CTCAACCTTGACGGGCTTTGTTTTGAAAATTTGTTTTGCACCATTGAAAAAATACGCAACCTTGCCCATGGACTTTTTCGCCTCGCGCTTGGTTGAATAGCTCGACGAGGTGAAAAGCCCGGCGCAGCAAACATAGATGCCATAGTGGGAGTTGACTTTGAAAATATCATGCGCAAAAGGCACGCCGCTCACGAGGTTTGAAACCGCCCACCTAAAAAAACGAGGGATTTCAAGCGACCTTGCAACGTCGTTAACAGTGCCGCACGGCAAGTAGCCAATAATGGGCTTATTTTCCGCCTCTCCCATGCCATTTATGACCTCATTCAATGTTCCGTCACCCCCGGCAACGAAAAAGTAGTCGTAGGTGCCAATGCTGTTTTGAGCGAGCTGCGAAGCGTGACCCGAGAAGGCAGTTTCAACGCAGTCAACCTCGCCATACTTTTCGCTGAGCTTTTTGAGAATATAGTCCTTGTGCTTTTTTATTTTACCATTTCCGCTTTCAGGGTTATAAACAAAAATGCTTTTCATGGTTTTTATTATACAATATGCCAGCGTCCCATGTCAAATCTCGGCGACACCTATGGTTACGCCAAATTCACAACAACTTTATTTTTCCGTTTAGCATAGTTAACAGCCTTTTTTGCCCCACTCACCCCAATTCGATTTTCTTCAATATAGCAAACAATAATATCACACATATCAACTATTTTTCGGTTGGTATATGTTATTCTTTGCTTATAAAAAACATTTTCAATGTCAAAAATCATGGTTTCAATACCTTGGCTTTTGTAGAAATCCCCCAACGACATACTCTCGTCTTTTCTGTCCAAATAGGAAAAACTGGTCATAACCGCAACAACTTTTAGTTCGTTATATCGGCTTTTCAATTCCAAACAAGCACGAAGAACCAGCTTGTCAAAATCGCCATGCACACCAACAAGACAACACTTTGCGCCATTTTGTATAAATTTTTCTGTTTCGATAATAATCTTATTCATGATTGAAGATTCATCTTTCCATATCTTGCTATGCCCGAAAAAACCAATTCTTAATTCTTGCTCTTTATTCATGCCACAATTATATACTCTTAATCAAAGGACAATCAACTTTTTTGAACATATTAAAAATAAAATGAAACTATGTTAAAAGAAGTTTTGGCAGATTTTTTGATTGATGAAAATTGTTCAAAACGCGAGCTTGCGCGAAGAATTGGCGTGCCGAATAGTCAGTTTGCAAGTTATTTTCTTGGCGTGCCACCGAAGATTGAGTCGGCAATCAAGATTGCAAACTATTTTCATTGCTCGCTTGACTATTTGTTCGGGCTTGAAGAACAACTCTTCAAAACTGAAAAGGCGCTTGTTTTGGACAGATATTCCTTTGCTGAAAAATATCTTGGTTTGCTTGAAAAGAGGGGCGTTTCTCACTATGCTGTTTGCAACGCAATCATGATTAGCGAAAAGAACCTTTCATTTTGGAAAAAACACAATCTGCCAACAACTGAAAATATTGTGAAAATCGCCGAATATTTTGGCGTTTCAATAGACTATTTGGTTTGCAAAGCATAAAATCATGCAGCAAAAAAACTCCGCTAAAACGGAGTTTTTTTGTTTTGCTTTTCGCTATCTGCTTGGAAAGCCTTCATGCGCTATGACAAGTTGACAGAACCTGTGACAGTGCCGTAGGAACCGGTCAGGTAGACGTCGCGTTGGCCACTCATAACAACTGAAGTGATAGGATTTGTTGCTGAGAATGTGAGCGTGCCGTTTGTGACATAGAACACAGCCAAGAAGCTTGTATTTGTTGTTGAGTTTGCAGAAGACGATGTTCCAATCGTGCAGCTTGTGACAGTGAGTTTGCTTCTTGCACCTGAACTTGAAGTTGAGCCAGAGATGTTGAAGAATTTGTCACCACTTGTTGAGTTGCCGTTAACACTTGTGCTGGTCATTGTTCCAGTTGCGCCTTCTCGCAAGTCAAGAACAGCACCTGAGAGCGTGTTCGAAGTGATCGACGCACTTGTGAGAGCAATCTTTGCTGAGCTTCCTGTTGCATAGAAGAGGTTCGTTGTGCTTGTTACGCCGGTGAGTGTTCCCTTGAAGGTGAGGTTACCACTGCCGCTGACATAGAACATGCCGTTTGCGTTCGAAGATGAACCTTTGATGGTTATCGTTTGAACGGTGAACGTGCTTGTGATGCTGAAATAGGATGAGCCAGACAATGTGATTGTGTTGCCGCTCGCGTTACCTTGAAGCGTGATATTCTTCGAAATGGATATTGTTGTTGAGCTTAGAGTGTAGGATGATTTGAGCAATGTGATAGTCGCTCTTGAAATAGATGAACTTGATGTTGCTTCCACAGCGTCTTTAAGTGTTGATTTCAAAACTGTTGAATAGATGCCACCTGAGTTATTGTAGTTATCAACCCAGAATACATCACTTGGCGTTTCCCAAATCGCATAGAGAGTCTTTGTTGATGAAGAATATGTGAAGCTCGTTGAAGAGAAGTTAAATGTTGAAGTTGACGAGCGCTCACTACTGCTTCTTGTAACAGTTGCTGAGCCGGTTGAAGATGTTCCCCAACCAGTGTTGATCTTTTGGTCGGTTGAATAACCAGAGAATCCATAGGTGCCGCTAACGGTTGCGCCATATGCAACAGTGATGTTGCCAGGAGCAGTACCTGTCACATTGCTATTATTCTTGTTGAACGCGAAGGTCATGCTCTTACCAACAAACAGAACTGCAATATCTTTGAGGTTACCAGCAACTGTCATTGTGTTAGACGTTGGAGCAGTGATTCCGCTGACAGTACCAAGTTTCGTGTCTGTTACGGATGGTGCACTAGCTTGATTACTCTTGAAGCCGTAGGCATTATAGTTGGTGCCTGGCGATGCAACATATGAATAGTTGAGACCAACATATGCTGTGAATGAACCAGAAGTTGTTGA
>CANQQH010000117.1 GCA_947625955.1 uncultured Clostridia bacterium
AGAAACAAAAAATTTCCAGGCACGGGGTTTATTTAGACATAAATCCCTGTCTGGAAATTTTGATGTTTCTGCACTTATTTCGCAAATTTCGCCGTCACATCTTAGAAAGGATGTCGGCGCGCTTCTCATTATACTCCTCCTCCGTTATCAACCCTTGGTCGAGCATCTCTTTGAGATTTTCAAGACGCTCTTTTGCAGAAGGTTGAGTTGTCTCTTTGGCCTTTGGAGTTTCTTCCTCGCCACCAAGTTCGGTGTTTGCCAAGAGTGACCTGCGGCGTCTTCTCCTGCCGCCATTCAAGATAGAGTTGGAAAGCACAACATAGGCAAGCGCAATGAAGAATAGAGTGAGCACAATGGTGTTTGCAATGATATATAGTCCCCTTGAAATTCCAAGTCCGTCAGCCGTAACGGTGAAGCAGAACATGAGCGCTGAAAGGTAGAAATCGATATAGAGGATGCTGATGTAGTTGACGATTTGAAAAGGAATCCATTTCTTTTTGTATCTCATGATTGTTGACATAACCGTGCTTGCAACGATGCATTGAATTGTGATGAAGAGCGCAACGCGGGTGAAATTGATTCTTCCGGCGTAGTTGCCGAGTTCGGTGTTGCCGGCTTTGAGTCCGTTCCAGATGCTGATGATGATAACGATTGAAGTAACCCACAAAATAACTTGCAACCCAACGAAGCAGAGGTTAACAATTGAAATCACCTTGTTTTCTTTCTTGATCAAATACTTGATCCAAGGCAAAGCTTGAAGTGCGCCAACGCAGACAACCGCAACGATTGCCATCCACATCAAGAGAGTGCTTGTGAAAGGTATTGCGCGGGCGAGTGCGAGCGCGAAGACTGCAATGTCAACGAATATGCCGATGATTGCAACATAGCTCAAAAGTTTGAAAATCCAAGCGCCCTTTTCCTTTGGTGCAGCTTGAACATTTTCTTCGCTGGCTCTATTATTCCAAAATGCCATAATTTAGCTCCTAAACAATTTATTTTATAAGTGAATCATACAAGATTGTGCTCAGTTTTGTCAATTAATTTTATGATTTTGGCGCTTGAAATAGAATATTATGCAAAAAAGGTTGTTTATAAACGCAAACTTTGCTATAATTTGCCTAGGGAGAAAAGAAAAATGCGCCTTGTGATGTTCTGCGACCTTACAGATGACCAGCTCGACAAAATTATTGACGCCCACTATAACCAGTGGAAGCAATATAACGACAACCTCGTGAAAGAGGTTTCGGCAAAGAAATTCAAAACAATTTATAATTCAAGGCGACTGCCATATGGCGTTGCACTTTTTGACGGCCTCGAATTGGTTGGTTTCTGCATTTTGAAACTTAGCGACCTTCCAACCCTGCCTGAGCTCACACCATGGATCAGCAATCTGCAAATTTTCAAAGCTCAGCGCCGCAAGAACTATGGCACAATCTTGGTTGAAGAGGCAATAAAAAGATTGAAATCTCACGGCTACAAACAGGTCTATGTTTGGACCGACCAAGCCTCACTCTTCCTTCGCAAAATTGGCTTCAAATACTATGGAACCGCCGTCAAAGGGTTGAGCGGCGAGGGCGATATCTATCTCAAAGAATTTTAGAAAAAACGCAAAATCGCTAAAAATAACGCAAAAAACACTCGAAATTCGAGTGTTTTTTCATATTTTTTTGCTTTTTTCAATTTTTGAAAGCAAACGCTTTTTGCTAGCCCACCCTGCTTTTCTTTTGGCTCTCATGCTTCACAAACTGCCTCTTGTTTTCCAAATAGTACTCATTGGATTTTTCTTTGCGTGCGGGGCTATCGGGAGGGGCTTTTGCTTCGCCAAACCATTCTTCAAGTTGACTGCGACCAGCAACAATTTTGAAATCTGATTTTACTGTGATTGGCAAGCTTGATGAACTTGAACTTCCGCCTTCATAGAACGACCAACCAACAAACCATGGCCCATATGTTTCGTCAACAACAGAAATATATGTTTCTCCTATTTTTATATAGTTTTTATTTTCATCGTTGTTATCAGTTGTTATTATTGTTCCATCTGGAACTTGAAGAGTGATTGTTTCAACAGCCTCACTTAATTTTGACGATGGAATAGATTCATAACTTGCATATTTACCCATAATAACATCAAAATACCCACCGTCAATTAACACTGTATGATTTTGCCCCATAACGATCCATTTCTCGCCGTCGATTTCGCGAATTGAAAGCTGGGCGTCTGGATGGCTGGTTAGATTTATTTTGGAAAGGTCTATCGAATCAATGCCTTCGAGCTTGGCAATTCGCCCATTTGTTGGCTCGCTGGTGTAGTAGATGTCAAGAGGGGTTTCAGGTTCTTTGCCAATAGCAAAGGTTGCCGACGAAGAAAGCGCAATCTCTCCGTCAATCGTTCCGCCAGCATATTTGAAAGTGCCGCTGTTAACATAGATTGCGCTGCCGCGTTCAGCCGTGTTGCCACTAATTTCACCACCTGTCATGGTGAAAGTTCCGCCGTGTATATAAACCCCTCCACCATCATGTGCAGAAACATTTCCTGTTATTAATCCGCTCTCCATGGTGAAAGTCCCCTGGCTGTTGACCGCGGCACCCTGCGCATAGCCTGTTTGCCAACCACTCATCGCCGTTGAGCAATTGCTTATTGTTCCGCCCGCAAGTTTCATTGTGCCGTCGCTATCAACATACACCGCCCCTTCGTTTATGTTTTCGCAATCCTTTATCTCCCCGCCGTTCATAACGAGTGTTCCTGCGACATAAAATACGCCTGTATATTCATTTCGATACATATCTTTTGACTCATATTGCCAGTCGGTGAACACTCCGTCATCCATGGTGAAAGTTGCTTTCGATCCAACAAAAATTCTTGTTGTGATTGATTTGTAGTGTGTCTCCCAGACTGCAGCCATAACATTC
>CANQQH010000118.1 GCA_947625955.1 uncultured Clostridia bacterium
GTAACCTCGCTTATCGACTGGCGGAACACCTCTTTTGAAACAGGATTGTCATTCTGCAAGCGAAGGCCTTTCACCCTCTTGTCGAACTTTGCTGAGAAGAAGTCGCTGCTCAAAACGCTTTCCAAAGGCTCAACTTCAAAAACCAAGCTGTCGGCTTTGAGCATTGTTGAAACGTGCCCGCCGCAATATTCACGATAGCTTGTTTTATAGGTGTAGTTCACCCCTATTTTTTCAAGCAGTTCGCCGAAAATGGCGTGAAATTCGCAGCAGTCCAGCTCGTTGTTTTGAAGAGATATGAGCGGAATCAGGTTTGGGTTTTTGTGATAGTCAAGCGCCTTCCCATTCTGGCTGCTTGCGTATAGGCCCGCGTCATACTGAAACGCCTGGCAAAGCTTGAAATAGATATAGATAGACTTTTGAAGGTCGCTAAAATTCGCTGGAATGTTGTCGAAGATATATTTTTCGATGTCCTCACTGATTTTGATGCCGCGAGTGTAGTTGTTGGTTATCTCGTTGAGCGTGTCAATTCCAAAGAAGTCAACAAAACCATTTGATTGAAGCAAATCATAGAACTCTTTTGCGTCCTTGCTGAAAAGATACTTTTGGAAAATGCCATTTTCCTTTGCGTAGCAAAGCGCCAAATAGAGCTTGTCTTTTGTCTCTTGGTCAATCTCGCTTGCGTCAATGCTGAGAAACTTTTTGTAGCCGCCAAGGAAGAACTTTGCGATGTTGCAAACCTTGTCGCCAACAGTTCGGTCTTCGATTTTGATGGTGTAGTCATCGTTGTTTTCAAGCAGGACGTCTGCGCTGAGTTGCTTTTCAATCTCGCCCAAATATTCTTCTGCCAAAGCACGCTTTTCTAATGGCACATTTTCAAGTTCGTTTCTCAAACACAAATAAAGGTCGGAATTATTGATTGCGAAGAGCTTGCGCGCGATTTTTGGGGTTTGAAATTCGTCAACTTCCAAAACAGATCCCTTGCAATTTTTGTAGTAGTATAAAAGATTTTCAAGGCAGTCGGGACTAGTTAGAATATACTTTATAACATCGGGCTTATAACTTATGGTTGAATGCCTTGAAATACTCTTGTTTTCAAGAGAGTTTAGCTTCGCAAGAAAGTTTGCCTCTTGCGGGAAAAACAATTTTTGACTCAATTGCTTTTCATAGAATTTCAAATTGTTTTTCACTTCACTAATCATGAGATTATTATATAAAATTTGCCGGCAAAAGTCAATAGACATGAATATAAACCTTTAATATTCGCATACTAATAAAAAACGCATGGAGCAAAATATGGAAAAGTCAAAACAGCCAAGCAAATATAGTTTTTCGCGCGAGTGGAAGATTCGCTATATTCCAATCATCAGCGTTATGGGCGCGCTCTTTATTCTCAGCCTCATTTTGATTTTTGTTATTCCAAATAAAGCGCCCGCCTTGCCAATGCCCGAAGAGAAAAAAACAAAGACTGGCTGGCCCTACCACATTGTTGCGCCCTTTGTTGACCTTTCCTCGTGGGTGCCACTAACATCGCAATATAGCCTCAATGGCGTTCCCAACCTTGCAAAAGTTGAAGAACAGACCGGCATCACCTATTATAATCTCGGCTTCATTCAGCCCGACATGAACAAACCTCTCGAATCCGACGAGACTATTCGCTGGGGCTGGGGCGGTCTTTTCGAACTCAGCGAAAAAGGCAACGACGGCTACCAGTATCCAAAGATAAAACAGACCATTGAGTCGCTAGGCAAGCTTGGCGCAAAGTGTACCATCTCAGTTGGCGGACAGCTTGGAAACGCGCCATGGATCGTAACAACCAATGTTGACAAACTTGAAGAGTTCTATCTCGACATCATCAACACCTACAACATCAAAAGGCTCGACCTCGACATTGAGGAAAGCAATCAAGTTCAGTCGGGCAACATCGCAAACGCAAAGGCGATAAAGCGCGTGCAAGACGCAACAGGAATCGAGTTGAGCCTCACAATCCCAATCATGCCAAGCGGCTGGCAAGACAAACAAATAAAGATCATTCGCGCGTACCTCGACGAGGGCGTCAACATCTCACTCATCAACTCAATGACCATGTGCTACGGCACCGGCGTCTACTCAAACGAAGACTATGGCGACGCCTCAATCCGCGCCATTGAAAACAGCGTGAAGCAAATGCGCGAGATTTGGCAAAGCTATGGCACAACACTCAGCGAAGAACAAGCCTATTTGAAGACGGGCGCAACGGTTGACATTGGCTACGAGAGCAGCCTCTACCCAACTTTCACGCCAGAGATGACAAAAAAGGTTGTTCAGCATGCAAAGGAGAAAAACTACGGCATGCTCTCCTACTGGTCAATCAACCGCGACGCAAAAATGGAAGCAAACAAGGGCGTTGCCGACCAGTTTGAGTTTTTGGCAGAGATGAATAAATTCTATGAAAAATAAAACGAAATCACCAACAAAAGTTGGTGATTTTTCATTTTTATTACGATTTCAACTATTCCTCGTCGCCTTCATCAACACTGCCGCCAACGATCTTTGAAACTTCGGCTTCAATGTTCTCCATGTCTTTTGCGTAGGCATCTGAGCTAACATAGGCATCCAAAACCTCGCTAACAACAGCTGGATCAGTTTCGAGCGAAACTTGGTCGTCACCAAATCTAAACACTTCAAACAACAATCCGTCGGTGAGTCTGAGGCAAATCAAATATGGAATACCCTTTGCCCTCACCTTCTTTATAAGCAGATGTCTTGAATTATCTTCAAGTTCAATAACTTTGTCTTCTTCAATAACCATTAT
>CANQQH010000119.1 GCA_947625955.1 uncultured Clostridia bacterium
CGCTGATACTGGCTGAGAAAATCCGACAGCTTTTTCGCGAGCCTTTGCGAGTTTTGGCTGTCAATACTTCGCGACGAGAAAACCGCATCAATCAAGAAACTAATTTCACTCGGCTCAAAATCGCGCGACGCCAAATAGCAGCCGTCCTTGGTTTTTTCAATGTCGTAGCCGAACTCGCAAAGGCTTTCAATGTTCGACCCAACCGACTTCCTTTCAAGCACCATGCCAAAGCGCGTGTAGAGTTTTTTGATGATGTCCGCCTGCGTCATGGGATGATTTTCGTCGCTGAACTCTTTCAAAATATCCAAGATGCAAAGCGCGGATAATTTTTTGTTATTTTCCAACATTTTTTTGTCTCCGCTCTCATTATAGCAAACCGCCATTTTTTTCTCAATCTTTTTCATATAATTGTGAATCCTATTGTTTTTTGTTTTTCTTGCGCGGCTGGAACAACAATATCTTCCGGCAAGAGTTTGCACATCTCGCTTTTCTCGAAAATCTTGTTCTTCACCAGCCTTGTTGCTTGCCTCATCCTCGCCTTTTCAAGCAGCGAACGAACAAACCTGCCCTGCCCGAAGTTCTCTTCATTGATTTTACTTTCAATGATACTTTTGATTTTCTCTTCGCAAGCCGAGATATCAAGTTTCATCCTTTTGGCGTCAAGCTTGGCAATCTCTAAAAGCTGGTCGGTTGTGTAGTTCGGGAAGTCTATTTGATAGGCAATTCTGCTTTTGAGCCCCGGATTGCGGTCTATAAATTCCGCCATCTTGTTTTTGTAGCCAGCGAAGATAACAACCATGTCCTCGCGATAGTTCTCCATCTCTTGAACTATCGTGTTGATTGCCTCGTCGCCATAGAGCGATTTGTCGCCGTCAAGAAGCGAGTATGCCTCGTCGATGAAGAGCACGTTTCCAATCGCGCGGTCGAAAATTTCCTTTACCTTCACCGCCGTTCCACCAACATATCTGCTGACAAGGTCCGCCCTGCCAACCTCTATTAGTCGCCCGTTTGAAAGCAGTCCGTTTTCCTTCAAAATCTGCGCAACAATGCGTGCAACAGTGGTTTTCGCCGTGCCTGGGTCGCCAGTGAAAACCATATGCTTCGAGCAGTTGCCGAAGTCCTCGCCCATTTTGCGATATTCTTTTTGGATGATCGCGTAGTCAATATAGTTCTCAATCGTCTCCTTGATGCCGTCAAGCCCAATGAGCTCGCCAAGCTGCTTGTAGGCGTCCCCCTTAACGCTGATTTCTGGCTCTATTTGCTCGCGCGTGAGATAGGCATATTGCGGGAATTGCTCGGTATTCAAATATTTGTCATACCAGTTTTTGAAAATATCATAAAGCTCCTCGCGAACATAATACCTGTTCTTGTCGAGCAGGCAACTTAAATCCTCTTTGCAGCCCTGAATTTTTTTCTTCGCGATGTTTTGTAGCAGCTCCTTGGCTTTCTCAAATTGAAGCGGCTCTTCGAAAATCTCAACAAACAACATGTTTTTGAGCTTACTTTTTATGAACCTTTCAGTCTGCTTGTTTTTCGAATTTATAACAAAGACCGTGGTTGTGTCGGCAGCAAATCGTTTCGTGTTTTCAACAACGCTCGTGAGAAGTTCCACGCCGTCGGTAAAAAGGTCTTCGTCTTCCACCTCAATTTTGATGTCGAACACAACAACGCCGTTGGTGTTGAGTTCGTAGATTTTCTGCACGCTCTCGGAAACGTCTTGCTTGAACGCGCGTGTTTTTTTCACCTCAACCAATGCGAACTTTTTCCTCAAACATCTGCCGTTCGATGCCAAACAGCTTGCCAGCAACTTCACATTTGCTTCCTTGTTGTTTGCGTCGCAGTTTTCAAAAATATAGTGCACAGGAACGCCGAAGCCCTTGTGCTTTTTCTCGTAGATTCTCTCAATTTCCTTCACAAGCGCAGCGCAGCAAAACTGCTTCTCCGCCTCGCTTATCGCCTTTTTCTTGGTTATGGTTTCGCACGCAATTTCGTCAAACTGGACGTCGAACCTCAGCCCAAACATCTCTCTTATATCGTTGTTTCGAAGAAATTCATTCTCGTTTGAGATGGCGATTCCACACATAAACTTTTGGATGCTTATTTCTGCCATGCTCTCAAATTTCAAATTCACTTCCAGCTTTTTGCAAAATTCAATAGCCAGACCTTTTATCTTGTTTTTGTCTTGCACCCCACCCCGAAAAACGCAGCAGATTTTCATCATTTCCTCATCTTCGCTAACAACAAAGAAATAACCTTCACGCTCGATTGATTCGCTAAACAAATTCGAAATCGCTCCGTAGCGCTTGAATTTCTTCCTTCCACTCTCGCACTGCTCCTCTGTTTTGACCTCTTTTGAAAAATCGAAATTATAAAAAATCATGACATCCTCCTTTGTGTGCCACAATAATAACAAACAGCATGTACAAAAATATGGACATACAAAATCTTTTTTCGATTTTTTTTCATAATGCAAGCCAAAACAAACATAAATAAAAAAGTATAAAAATTTGTCAAAAATTATTGACAAACACCATGCCTTTTGCTATTATAAGATAGCATTTTGCGTGGGGGTATAGCTCAGCTGGCTAGAGCACCTGCCTTGCAAGCAGGGGGTCAGCGGTTCGAATCCGCTTACCTCCACCAACAAATACTCGCAAAAATTTGATAACAACTTAATAATAATGGGATGTAGCTCAGCTGGTTAGAGCACCACCCTGATAAGGTGAAGCCCTGCCAATTTTGGACAGATGTTAAAGTCCTAAAAACATGACAATTT
>CANQQH010000120.1 GCA_947625955.1 uncultured Clostridia bacterium
ATTTGATATCAATCGGCGGATAGCCCTGCTTCATGAGTTCAAAGTTGACGAGCAGCCTTCCAGTTCGTCCGTTGCCATCGATGAAAGGGTGTATTGCCTCGAAGTCAATATGAAATTTGGCAAGTTTTTTCACAATATCTTTTTCGCCGCTTTCATTATAGTTTTTGATGAGCTCTTGCATTTTTTCCTCTATGAGGTATGGTGGGGCAGTCTTGTGTTTTGCGCCCATAATATTCACTTCAACTTTCCTATACGCGCCACGGTCTTGCGGCTTGTCGGCAAGAACAAGCGAATGAATTTCCTTGATAACAAACTCACTCAACTTTTGCTTTTGCGAAACGAGTGAACACATATACTCAAATGCCTCTTTGTGCCCGACCGCTTCAAGATGGTCTTTGAGTGGTTTTTGTTCAATGGTTATGCCTTTGAGCACCAAATCCGTTTCTCTCAGTGTGAGGGTGTTGCCTTCGATGGCGTTGGAATTGTAGGTGTTTTCAACCAAAAAATCGTGCGTTAACCTTTCTAGCTCCCCTTGGGTTAGTGGGCGAAGGCTGTCAAGCATCTTTTTCTTTTTTTCGATTTCTTCACTTAGATTCAATTTTTTTCTTGGGTCTGCTGGCTTTGCTGCGTCTGCGGGAATGTTCCAATTTTTTCCAACTTTAATGGCACCGCCAATCTTTCCACTTTCGCATAGTGCTCGAACTCTTCGCGCAGATATTTGCCACTTTTGAGCAGCTTCGTTAACTGAAATATACATTTTTTCACCTCATACATCTATATTATATACCGTTTGCGGAATAGTTTCAAGCATTTTGCGGAATAGTTTTGACATTATGCGAATTTCAAAAAAGCAAAATGTTCTTGAAAAAGTGTGTGGAACGCGAAAAACTATGATATAATGAAAACATGAAAAGATTAGATGTTTTTCTATTTGAGCAGAAGCTCACAAAATCCAGGTCGGAGAGCAAGGAACTTATTGAGTCGAACCGAGTCTTGGTCAATGGCAAAAATTGCAAGTGCAGCGACATGGTTGATTCAAGTTTTGATATTAAAATTTTGAACAAGTGCCCATATGTTTCGCGGGCAGGGCTAAAACTTGAAGGCGCTCAAAAAAGCTTCAACTTGGATTTCAAGGACAAAGTTGTTTTGGACATTGGCGCGTCAACTGGCGGCTTCACGCACTTTTGCATTTTGAATGGCGCAAAGAAAGTCTATGCGGTTGATGTTGGGCAAAACCAGCTGGACCCAAGCCTTTTGAAATATAATGTTGTGAATATGCAAAAAACCGACATACGCCAGCTGAGCAAAACTCTTGTTCCCGATATCGACATGGTGGTTTGCGATGTTTCGTTTATTTCGCTAACAAAGATTTCAGGCTATGTTTTCAACCTGCTCGGCAAGGGGTGCGAATTTGTGTGCCTGATAAAGCCGCAATTCGAAGTGGGAAAGGAGTATGCAAAAAAGCATAAGGGCATCGTCAAAGACCCCAAGGTCCGCGAAAGAGTTGTCGGCGATGTTATTCAAAACTTGAAAGACACGGGCTTCACTTTTATTGGCTGTGAGAAAAGCGCAATTTTGGGCGGCGACGGCAACGAGGAATATGTTGCCTATTTCAAAAAATAACGCAAAATTCATTGTGCGCCTGCAGAAATATTACAAATATGAGAGGTATAAAATATGCAATCATTATTCATAAACAACAAATGGTCAAATGCAAGTGGAGAAAAATTTGTTTCGAAAAGTCCAAACAATGGCGAGATCGTCTTTGAAGGCAACTTCGCCACGAAAGCAAACTGCGATAAAGCGGTGAAAAGTGCAAGAGAGGCTCAGCAAAGTTGGCAAGATTTGGGTCTTGAAAAGCGAATTGAATATGTCCGCAAATTTGTTGAAATTGTAAAAGAGCACAAAGATGAGTTGTCAAAAACGATTTCGATTGAAGTTGGAAAGCCAAAATGGGAAGCGGACGGCGAAATCAACAGCATAATAAACAAAATCGAGCCGTGCATTGACGCCTACAAAACTCGCTGCTCTGATATAATCATTGAAAGAAACGGCGCGAAAGGCATTACAAGATTTTTGCCACTTGGAGTTATGTGTGTGATTGGCCCTTACAACTATCCTATGCACATGACAAACGGGCAAATTATGGCGGGGCTTATTGCCGGCAACACCATTGTGTTGAAGCCAAGTGACAAAGCCCCACTATGTGCCACAAAGATTATGGAGTGTTGGGAAAAGGCTGGCTTGCCAAACGGTGTTATAAACATGGTGCAAGGCGGAGCTGAAACGGTTGAATTTTTGGTGAAAAACAAAGATGTGAACGGAGTTTATTTCACAGGCAGTTATAAGGTCGGGCAAATCATAAAAAATATGTGTGGACCACAGCAAATGTGCGCTCTTGAAATGGGTGGCGATGCACCGATTGTTGCTTGGGATTGCGATGACCTGCAAAGTGCGGCTATAACAGTTATTCAAGGTGCATTTGGAACGGCAGGACAAAAATGTGTTTCAACAAGAAGGCTTATTGTGCCAGACAATAAGTTTGGGGAAGACCTTATCAAAGAAGTGGTCAAACTTTCAAAGAAAATTGTTGTCGGCAAATATGATGATGAACAAACGCCATTTATGGGTCCACTTCGCACGCCACAAATGGTTGAAAACGCATTAAAATTGCAAAAATATTTGGCTTCAAAAGGTGCAAAAATTTTGCTTGAAGCAAAAAAGTTATCGCAAAGC
>CANQQH010000121.1 GCA_947625955.1 uncultured Clostridia bacterium
CTTGGATTGTGTTAGCACCGAAACCACACTTTGTTCCAAATGCCATCATAAGAAGAAGACAAGCGATTGTTGCGCCAACAAGTTGACTTGCAACATAAACCAAGAACTCTTTGAAACTCATTTTCTTG
This sequence comes from uncultured Clostridia bacterium, assembly GCA_947625955.1. Taxonomy (GTDB): domain Bacteria; phylum Bacillota; class Clostridia; order Christensenellales; family UBA1242; genus UMGS2069. Next base: position 129 of record CANQQH010000121.1, read on the forward strand.
TTGATGAGCATTGCAAGAGAAACAGCAGGGTTAACATGGCAACCTGAGATGTTTCCAATGCTGTATGCCATGGCAACAATCGAGAGCCCGAATGCGAGAGAAGTTGCAACAACATCACCTGTGAAAATTGCAACGCCGCAGCCGAACAAAACAAGAGTCATTGTTCCAAAACATTCTGCAACAGCCTTTTTGAATAGTGTCATTTATCTTTCCTCCTTTATTAATACCCTAATTATAGCAACCTTTTTCACGCTTTTACAAATATTTTCCCTCTTTTTTGCGATTTTTTGCAAAAAAATGTGGAAAAAACAGTTCACAACTTGCCCGCGCCGTGATATACTAAGTGTGAAACAAATTTGAAAAAATAGAGCAAAAATGTTTCACATAAGTAAGGATATGGAAAATCGATTTGAAATCATAAGTTTGCTAAACGAGAAGAGTGAGCTTGAAAACAAGCTCAAATCCCTCACCTATGGCACGCCCGAAATTCGTGAGAAAGGAGGGAAAAAATATGTCTATGTTCACTACCGCGAGAACGGAGTTTCGCTCACAAAATATGTGGGCGAGTTTAGCGATGAACTTTATAATTCAATCATCTCCGCGAGCCTGACAGCAAGGCAAACGAAAAAGCAAATCCGCTCACTTGAAAAAAAACTTGCTTCTCTTGGCCACAAAGACACCAGCTTGCCCGAAAGCGTTCTTGTTAACATCGACTATGCAAGAAAGTATTTGGCAGACACCATCTACAATCAGGCGGTTTTGGAAGGGATTGCGACCACCTATGCCGACACGGAGACCATCATTGAGGGCGGAAAAGTCAATAATATGAACGCCACAGATGTTATGAAACTCATAAACATGAAGCGCGCGTGGGAGTTCATCTTGAACAAGGACGTGCTCATGAGCCCAACCGACTTCTCGCTTCTTGCTGAAATCAACAGGCTGATTGAAGACGGATTCTACTATAACGCAGGGAAGCTCCGCTCCACCCCAGTCAGCATTGGGGGAACAAGTTGGAAGCCGCCCCTCCCTATTGAAACTGTTATCAAAGAAGAGCTCGCTGAAATCTTCGCGACGAAGAAAAGCGTTGCCGACAAAGCCATCGAACTTTTGCTCTACACAATGAAAAAACAAATTTTCATTGACGGAAACAAGCGAACTGCTGTTATCTTTGCAAACCACTTTTTGATTTCAAACGCAAAGGGGCTCATCGTGATTCCAAACGAAAAAGTTGAAGACTACAAAAAACTACTTCTAAACTATTATGAGGGCAAAGACGAAAAATCCATCAAAACCTTTTTGAAAAAATTCGCCTACAAAAGCATATAACTTTTCCACAAAAGCCCAATTTATTGCATCAAAACTTTCAAAATGAGGCAATAAAATCGCAAATGAGGCAAAAACACCACAAGGAGAAAAAATTATGAGACAGAAATTTATTGATAAAATCTATATGAGAGAAGTTCTCGACAAGGAGTGGTATCTTGAAAAAGACGAAAAATTCAACGGCTATATCGCGCTCAAATATGTGAAAGAAATATCTAAGCCGCTAACGGCGTTTTGCAACGGCAAAAAGTATGTTGGGCTAGACAAGGGCTACTCCATCTTGGAATATGTTCCGCTCGACAGGAAGTATAATTGCCGCGTTTTCTTCGACGCTTTGAACCGCCCGCTGTGCTTCTATTTCGACATCAACAACGGCTCGGGAATTGAAAACAATATTCCTTGGTATGACGATTTGTATCTCGACGTCACCATGGAGTGCCCAGCGATAACTGAAATGGGCTACTACATTCGTCTCGACGATGAAATGGAGTTCAAAGCCGCCAAAAAGGAAGGCAAAATCGACGAGGAAACCTACGCCGCAGGCTACAAAGTTGCAACCGACCTCATGCAAGAGCTGAGGGCGCAAAATAACGACATCGTTAACAGGTGCCAGTTCGACTTGTTTAGAATCAAATCATTGCTTGGGCTATAAAAAATCGGCAAGATTGCCGATTTTCTTATGCCTTTTTGGCGCTCCACGAGGGACTCTAACCCCCAACACCTGGTTCCGAAGACCAGTGCTCTATACAATTGAGCTAGTGGAGCATCTCTTGTTTTTGAAATATTATTTGTATAAAATATGCAAAATTTGCCTCGTTTTATGCAAATAACATTTCATTTTTGCGAATTTGCATTAATGCCAGTGCAAAGCCAACAAACATATTATAGCAAAAGAGAATAAAATAGTAAAGCAAAGGAAATAATTTGGGTGTGAAAAACATACTTTTATATCTTTCTGCCTTCATCCCCATGTATTTCTTGATTTTCATAAAGGAAATTTTCGAGCTCACCATTGGCGACGAAAAGTTTACATGGCTGAGCGTTGTTGTGTTTGCGTTTTTGGTGATTGTTATGAGTCTGGGCATTGTTGGGCTGCTTGTTGAGATTTTCAACAAAAAGCAGAAGACAACTAAAATAAAGATTCTTTCAAAGAACAATATCACCGACCGCCACTTTCTCGGCTACTTCTCGCTCTTCGTTTTGTTTGC
>CANQQH010000122.1 GCA_947625955.1 uncultured Clostridia bacterium
CTCTGTTGTAGCCAACCAAACACCCAAGGTGCGGGGAAGGGGCAGCGACGCACAAGTGCGCCGCAACTTTTAGCGTTTTTCCAATTCTCCCCTCAAATAATCAATGTCTTCTTGCTGGGTTTTGAGGCGGCGGTTTTTTTCTTTTATAAGGGCGTCAACGGCGCTTTTTTTATAGCCAATGAGTCCTGTTGGAAGATTTTCCATTTTTTCTCCTTTTTCTTCTAGTTTATTGATTTTTCGGCATTTTTATGCGTCGCTTTCAAGTGAAGCTAAATGTGTCACAAACATTTGACACCACAACATAACTTTGCTAAACTATTTTTAAGGTGAAATATGTATAGAATTTTGCTTGTTTGCACTGGAAACACTTGCAGAAGTCCAATGATTGAAAGCCTTCTCAAAAGCCGTTTCAAAGCTCTTGACAAGAAGATTGAAATCAAGAGCGCGGGACTTTATGTTGTTGATGAGAAAGTAAATCCGCTTTCGCGAAAGGTGATGAAGGAAAGGGGAATTATTATTCACCACAAGCCAACCCAGCTCACGGACAAGGCGCTCGAAAGAGCTGACACCATCATCACGATGACAAGCCAGCAGAAGAGCCAGCTTTTTCAAAACAAGTGCTACTACAAGGTGTTCTCAATGCGCGAGACTGTTGGGTTCGACATTCCAGACCCCTACGGCATGGGTGTGGAAGAATATAGAAATTGCGCAAAAATGCTAGACAGGGCGGCTGACATTATTGTTGAAAATCTCATAAAGGCAGGGAAGGTGTAATGAAAATTTTTATTGGTTATGACCATAGATGCACAAAGATGGCATACTCGCTCATGGAAGAGCTGGTTTCAAGGGGGCATGAGGTCAACGAACCTTTTGACGCGTCGGCAGAAGACGACGACTACCCAGACATCTCGCACGCCGTTTGTGAACAAGTGAAAAAGACCAAAGATAGTTTTGGCGTTTTGCTTTGCGGAACGGGAATTGGAATGTATATGGCGGCGAACCGCGAGCTTGGCATACGCGCTGCAATCGCCAAAGACGAAGCTGATGCCTATTTTGCAAGGCGTCATGAAAACGCGAATGTTTTGGTGATGAGCGCTGGCTACGACGACGGCGTGTTCAAAGTGAAGCAGACCAAAAATCCGCTCGCACTTATTGAAAGATTCATCTCAACGCCATTTGAGGCTGGCAGGCACATCAGGCGCGTTGAGAAGCAAGAGAAAATCTTGCGTTCTCAGTTTGGCAAATAGAGGAAAATTCATGGAAAACAAAGAGGAAAATGTTGCTGTTGAGCCAAACATGAAGCTTGGCAAGACCATTCTGTTCACGTTTTTGAAGAGCGTGGGGCTGCTTCTTGCCATGGTGTTTTGGTTCATTTCGGTTTGCGTTTGTTTGGCGCCCAAAACAGCGATAAAGATTTTTGACACATTCAATGCTTCAAAGGCTTCCACCGTGTGCTACGAGCGAATTTATAAGTATGACGGCAAGAACACTTCGCTCTATAACCTCATAAACTCGGCGCTGGCATCGAAGTCGTATAAAACGGCGAGCAAGTATATTCCTGTCTTGCAAAAAAAGGCGGACTATGTTGAGTTTGTGAAGAAGGTTGACAGCGTTTCAATCGCGCAAAGCATAGAAAGTAACGGCTACAAATATGTTGCCTATGTTGGCGACCTCGACGGCTTTTTGCGTGGGCAATATGTGACCGCGCTCTATAACATAGGCAAGAAAGGCGAGGCAAAAGATGAGGCTTTGAAAGGCCTTGTGCGGGCGGATAATCTCTATTCGTTCCCGCTTTCAAACTATGTTGATGCGCTCATTGAGGACAAGAAAATTGAGAATCTTGAACAAACACTTGCAGATTTGCTCGCGGCAGAAACTAGCACGCAACAGACCGCTTTGGAGCTTATTGATGTGAGGTTGGAACTTCTCGACGAGAGCCATGCGGTTGACGACAAGATTGACCGCATCTTGCGAGTTTATACTAGCATGAAAATTTATAACACTCTAATGAAAATCCGCACCATAACGGGCGACGAGAGCGGGGCGAACCTCTGCAAAACCAAGATTGAGGCGCTGCGCGAAAGATATAACACACTCATTGGCTAAACAAAAAAAGCACTTTTGAAAAGTGCTTTTTCTATTTTTTCAACTCCTAAAATACAATTTTTTCGCTCACAAGTTTGATAACTTCATCAACGCTCAAACGAACTTGTTCCATGGTGTCGCGGTCGCGCAGGGTGACGGTTCCGTTTTCGAGGGTGTCGAAGTCAACGGTGAGGCAATATGGTGTTCCAATCTGGTCTTGGCGGCGATAGCGTTTGCCGATTGAGCCGGCTTCGTCGATTGTTGCCATGAAGTGTTTTTGCAACTTTCTGTATATCTCTCGTGCCTTTTCGTTGAGGTCTTTTTGGAGCGGCAGCACGGCGATTTTATATGGCGCGAGGCATGGAAGGAAGTGCATCACAATCCTTGTTTCGCCACCATCGAGCTGTTGCTCGTCGTAGGCGCTGCACATGGCGGCAAGCACGAGTCTGTCGCACCCGATAGAATACTCAATGTCGTGCGGGATGAACTTCTCGTTCGTGGTTGGGTCGAGATAGTTCATGTTCTTGCCCGAAAATTCTTGGTGGCGGGAGAGGTCATAGTTCGTGCGGTTGTGAAT
>CANQQH010000123.1 GCA_947625955.1 uncultured Clostridia bacterium
GGCGGAGACGCCAGCGACCTTATTAATCGCGACAGGAGGCTCTACTATATTATTGTTGGGCTGAAAAACAATTTCCCAGGCGGTGCGCTAGACTCCGTGCAGGATATCATGGAAACATTAGGCTTCGACTATGATGGCGGCAAGAAGAGAACTGGCAAAAGCAAATATCACGACGCGGAGTATGTGAAATCCGTGCTTTTGGAAACTTTCAAAACAACAAAAATCACCGAAAGTTTGAGCAGCTATCCAAAGGCTGTGCGTGCGCTGACCATGTATGCCGGCAAGCTTGGTGTCAACTTCGCCGACGCACTCAAAATGCTGGGCTTTGACTATGAATATAAGGGCGGCATGAATCTCAAAAAGCACTTGTTTTTGTCTAGCAGCGAGTTTGAAAAATACAGGCAATTAAAGCTTGCTGCGGCAAAGAAAGAAGGTGGCAATCTCGATTTTGAATTGCAAAATGAAGAGGGTAAGGAAAAGAATTAAATCATTTGTTTGACTTTCACTAAGCAAAATTATATTATTACATATGGAGAGTTATATGATAATTCTTGGAATTGACCCCGGCTACGCGATTGTTGGGTATGGCGTTATTGAAAAAAACGACAGAACATCTAAGTGTTCTGTTATTGACTATGGCGCTATTGAAACAGATAAAAACGAGAGCTTTCCAACGCGTCTGGCTCTCATTCAAGACGGAATGAAAAGCCTCATAAAGAAGTTTAAGCCTGACGCGATTGCGGTTGAAGAGTTGTTTTTCAACACCAACATCACAACAGGTATCGCTGTTGCCGAGGCGAGAGGGGTTATCGTTTGCACGGCTGTTCAAGAGTGCGGGAAGTTGTTTGAATACACGCCAATTCAGGTCAAGCAGGCAATCACCGGAACAGGCAAGGCGGACAAGAAGCAAATGCAATACATGACCAAGATTCTGCTTGGGCTTGCAAAAGACCCAAAGCCCGACGACGCTGCCGACGCTTTGGCAATCGCACTGACGCACGCTCAAACAAATAACTCGCTGAAAAATAATAGTATGTTTTAGGGAAAGAGTATGATTTATTCGTTGACAGGAAAAGTTACAAGAATTGATGATAATGTGATAGTGGTTGACGTTGGTGGCGTTGGCTATGAAGTTGTTTGCTCGCTCAATTCTATTGATGAATTGACAGCGGCGGCGGGCGAGAAAACTGTTTATACTTATTTGCAGGTGCGCGAGGACGGCGTGTCGCTCTATGGTTTTGCTGGGCTCAGCGAGAAAAAGATGTTCCTCAATCTCATCTCTGTTTCGGGTATCGGGCCAAAGATGGCGATTGGAGTGCTTTCGGGCATGAGCGCGAAAATGCTCGCCAGCGCAGTTGTTAATAAGGATGTTTCAATGCTCACCAAAATCAAGGGGCTTGGCAAAAAGACGGCGGAAAGGATTGTGCTTGAACTCAAAGAAAAAGTTGAGAGCAATGTGAAGTCGTCGTCAAGCGACCCTATGGACGGCTTCATGCAAGATGAGCCTGTTAATCTCACTCGCGAACTTGCCGACGCAATCGCCGTTTTGGTTGAACTTGGAATCAAGAAAGAAGAGGCAACGAGGCTCGTGAAGTCGAAAGCTCTTCCTTCTGATAAAACCGAAGATATCATAAAAAAGTGCTTGTAGGGAGTGAACTATGGAAGATAGCAAATTCACAAGTTATAAAGATAGTCAAGACAACAGGATTGTGAGCTACAAAGAGATTGAAGGCGAGGATCTTGTTGAGGCTTCGCTTCGCCCAAGAACCATGGAAGAGTATGTTGGGCAGCAGAAAGTGAAAGACAACTTGAAAGTCTATATTTCCGCAGCGAAGAAAAGAAAAGAAGCGCTCGACCATGTTTTGCTCTATGGCCCTCCGGGACTTGGCAAAACAACGCTCAGTTCGGTTATTGCAAACGAGCTTGGTGTTCAAATGAGTTTGACTAGCGGCCCTGCAATCGAAAAGGCGAGTGACCTTGCCGCAATACTCACAAAACTCAATGAAAATGATGTTTTGTTTATTGATGAAATCCACAGGCTCAATCACAAGGTTGAAGAAATTTTGTATCCCGCAATGGAAGACTTTGCTCTTGACTTCATGGTTGGTGAAGGACCTTCCGCAAGGTCGGTGAGAATAAACCTTCCAAAGTTCACACTCATTGGTGCAACAACGAAAGCTGGAATGCTGACTGGGCCACTTCGCGATAGGTTTGGTGTTATCTGCCGCCTGGAACTCTATTCTCCAAACGAACTCGCTGCGATTGTGAAAAGGTCGGCAAGAATACTTGGAACGCAGATCAGCGAAGATGCAGCTATTGAAATTGCAAAGCGAAGCAGAGGCACACCAAGAATTGCAAACAGGCTTTTGAGGCGCGTGAGAGATTTTGCAGAGGTTGAAGGCTCAGGAAAGATAGAACTCGCTATCACGAAAAAGGCACTCGCTTCAATGGAAGTTGATGAACTTGGGCTTGACAATGTTGACCGCAATATCTTGCTTGCAATGATAGATAAGTTTGGCGGCCGTGCCGTTGGACTTGATACTATTGCCGCGGCAACGGGTGAGGAACAATGCACGATTGAAGATGTTTATGAACCATATCTTCTTCAAATTGGGTTCATTGCAAGAACG
>CANQQH010000124.1 GCA_947625955.1 uncultured Clostridia bacterium
AAAAAACTGCGCTAAGACTCGAATTGCTTAGCGCAATCACTCGGAAGGCGCTTGTTTTTTTGTTTCGCGGCCAAACGCAAGTCGACAAGCGACTTGACCGCGACTCTCGTGCGAAGAACAAATTCTAAGCAATAGGTAGATTTTAGCGCGAACGCCATTGCGCGGCAATCTTCTCGTCAATAAAGTAAGCAAATTTTTTAAGGGAGAAGGGGAAATGATAATATCAAATGAAGAGCTGCAAAGAATTTTGAAAACATTATATAAAAACAGAAATTCAGAGGAAAATAAAAACACTGTGGGTTTGGTCGAAAACACACCACGCAACATTGTAAAAATTCCTTTTACTTATAATATAAATGACTCATTAAAGACCGATGAAGATATAAAAAAAATTGTTAAAAAGTTTAACAAAAAGATACGTGATGTTGAAGATGATAATGAGCTATTTGAAATAGGCTTGACGTTAGAGAAGGGAGCAAGTATTTACAAAATTGACGATTATTTTTCAAGAATATTGTCCGAACTCAAATTGCCTGAGAAAACGAAATTTAGAGTTGTGGTGAATTTCGGAGATAAAAAACTTGGCAAAAACAATGTCAGATATCTTTTAGGTAAAGCCGAGTCTGCAAATCTGATTAGGCTTCAACAAGTCCTCGAAAAACACAATGGCACATTATTTTTTAGTGAAAAGGAAGAACCAAATGTTTTGTGGACATTGAATAACGTATTAAAAGCAAATGATGGTGTTTATGACTTAGCCAAGACAATAAAAGAAAACAACCTTTCTCCATTTGAAGCACTTTTATATATTTGCACCTGGGAACAAAAAAATATTCAATATGATTGGTCTAGACATGACAGAAGAGAATTATATAATACGATTGTTTCCGCTATGAATAATAAATCAGTAAGATGTGTCGGATTTTCTCAGTTAGTGAAGGCTGTGGTCGATGTTCTTGGTGTAGATTATTTGCAAGAGGATAAATGCCTAATGAATGTGGAAACACTTATGGTTGGTAGTGATAAGGAACAGAAAGGAAATTTGTCCTACTTTTCTCCAAGTCATTCACAATCTAAATATTATTTAATTGACAAAAAGTATGATATTGAGGGAGAAATAATTGCAGATCCATTAAGTTCATATGAAGATTATTATTATTTATGGAAATTAGCAAATAATATAACTGTAATTTCAATGAGACCTCTTAATACTTTTTCAAAGATAAAAGACGAACTTGGAGACTATAAAATTTATGATTTTAATAATAAAGAGTGCATCAAGGGTTATATTAAGCGAAACAAAGTAATAATTGAAGGAAAAACACAGAGTAAGATCTTAAAAGATACTGAAAAAAAAGAAAAAATATCAATAGCATTAGAGCAAAAAAATATTAGCGAGGCAGTTTTGAAACAGGCCTATGAAAAAATTATACCATTAGTTTTTCCAGAAGCGCAGGCGGGAGATCTAATTGTACCAGTTATTCCCCCTACTATCAAAGAAGAAGGATATAATGGCGTGAGCATGTGGTATGATTTAGGAGTAGTGCCAAATGAAGGGAAAGAGATAGTGATGGATATATTACAAGACCATATTAAAGAAGAGCATAGCCTTTGATTTTCGCAAAATAAGGCTAAAGCCTTGGTGACGCTGCGCTCTACTACAAAACGACAAAATCAAAACGTCGCCGTTTTGGCACATATCTCCCCCAAGCATATTTTCTCGCGAAAATATGCTTTTTTAATCGCTTTGAAATAAGATTAAAGTGTGCTAAAATGAAATCAATGGAGGGGAATATGAAAAAAAGCATAAAAACAACAGAAGCAATTTTTCCAATGCCCGTGCTCATGATTGCCACCTACAATGACGACGGCTCTGTCGACGTCATGAACGCCGCATGGGGGACAATGTTTGAAAGAGACGAGGTGCTGCTCAACTTAACAGAAACGCACAAAACGGTGAAGAATATTAAAAAAAGAAAGGCCTTCACAATCAGCATCGCGGACGCCAAACACGTTAAAGAGGCGGACTATTTCGGCATGGTTTCGGCAAACACCGAGCCGAACAAGTTTGAAAAGAGCGGAATGACGGCAACAAAATCCACCCGCGTTGACGCGCCAATAATCAATGAATTTCCAATCTGTATCGAGTGCAAATTTGTTGAGCTCAACGACTGCGGCGTGATAGGCAAGGTTGTCAACGTGTCGGCAGACGAAAGAGTGTTTAAGGGCGACAAAATCGACATGAGCAAGGTTGAAGCGATCGCTTTCGACCCATACACGCATGGCTATTACAAAGTGACAGACCGAGTTGGCAACGCGTTCAGCGACGGGCTAAAGCTTAAAAAGTGACACATTTTCATTAAATAACGGAGGAATTATGTTAATATTAAACGGCGGAGGCTCAGGCGAAAAAATAAAAGAAAGTTATGAGCTATTTGCGTCATTTGTTGGTGACGGGCGCGTGCTATATGTTCCACTTGCGTGGATCAACGGGCCGTATGAGGAATGCATCGATTGGTTTGAACAAGAAATCAAGCCATATGGCATCACAAACATTGAAATGATAACCGATGCGAAACAAATAACTGCGCAAAAATTGAAAAACATCAAGGGCATTTTCATTGGCGGC
>CANQQH010000125.1 GCA_947625955.1 uncultured Clostridia bacterium
TTGTCACCAGTATCGTCGGCATAGCTTTCAAGTTGCAAGTATGTGTGATAACATCTCAAAGATTCGCCGCAATAATCATCATAAGCCTTTTTATTTTTCCATTTTCTGCCATTTTTTTGAACAAATTCCATATCTTGAAACGTTCTCCTTATGTTTATAATATATCAAATTTTTGAGTTTGGCAAATTAAAGAATCACGAAATCAATAAACCAAAGAAAAACCACGAAATTGAAGTCCGTTTCAAAATCGTGGTTTTGTTTTATCACAAAAAGCAAATTCTATGCTTCTTTTTCACTTGCAGCTTTTCTTCCGCTCGCTCTCTGCCTTGCCTCGCGACGAGCCTTGCGTGCGTCGTCCTCAGCTTTTATGGCAGCGTTGACCTCATCAATGCGCTTGAAGAGCTTTGCCAAATAGCCTTTGCCGTAGAGTTCAATGCGAGTTTCTTCGAGGCTGTTTTGCTCAATAATGTCGTTGGCGCTGTGCCATGTTTTCTTGGTAACTTTCTTTTCACTCATCTTAGTTACCTCCTGTTTTGTAATTGAATTATACAACAAAATTCACTATTTGTAAATACCCTTTGAAAACTATTTTTGAAAATATAGCCTCATCTCGCGGACAACATCCGAGCAAACTTTGAGCGCCGAATCGTGCCCAACGTTGATAACGATGTTTGCGTTCTCTTTGAGGGCTTTGATGCGCCTTTCAATCTTCGCGTCGGTCAAAACAAAGAACTTTTCTTCTTCCTCGGTGAAAAACTTCAACTTCGAGAAGCGCTTTTTGAGCTCACCCTTCGCGATATGGAGATACACAAGCAGGCAGTTTTGCTTGACGACATTGAAGTTTTCCTTGCACGCCATCCCGCTTTCAAGATTGATGACCGTGTTGCAAAACCCGCTCGCATACTTGATTGTTCCCTTTTCTTCCTTGCGATAGTATTTCTCGCCGTAGTCTTTGAGCATTGTTGCCAGACTTCGCGGAATGTTGTCAAACTCAAAGAGCTCCAAGCAGTCAAGAAAATTCATGTCGAGTACCTTTGCAAGTTGTTTCGACACGTCATACGCAAACTTCCTGTCAAGCGCCACAATCGCCACATTCTCAACCATACAATAAAATTATATCATCTACCCACTCTTTATTGCAACTGTTTTGTTGAGAACGCGCAAGCGTAACGCAGCCACCCAGATTTTGCTTGAAAAGAAAATAGTTTAATGATATACTGAAACTAGTGGGGGTGCAACTATGCTAGGAGTGGCAATGAATTTAATAACGGCAAGAATATTTAACCTTGCCGTCAGAGACGATGGCACAACCTTTAATGAGAACAAAATTCTGTTGCTTGCAGATGATCTCAAAGAGAGAATCCGCAGATTTGGTAACCCGAAGTTATACAAAGAATATGTTGGCAGATTAGATTCTGTCAAAACCCGCGATCAGTTTTTGAAAATATTCGATGAACTTGTTGACTTTATAAAAAAAAGCGGTTTTAACGAAGAAAAAATTGCTTGTGTGCAAGCCTACACGAAACGAATGCTTGATATTGACCAGAAAACGTGCAAAAAATTTTATAGTGCGCTCAAAAACGACTACGATGTTGTTACTATCGACCGCGAAGCAAAAATGCTAACAACCGTTAAGAGCTTCGATGAAAACGGAAATATTCCCCCTCTGTTCAAGCAAGACAGCGCCGGCAATTTGCAAACCTACACCGACAAAAATGGGCGTGTTCGATATAAGATAAATAAAGAATGTCTCGATTTTGATAATTTCAACAGGCTGGCAAAGTTCTTGACGGGCAAGTGCGAAAAAATTGATATCAATAAAAAAATTCATGTCAATGCCCTTATCTGGCACGATGCAATACCCAAGCAAATAAAGATGCTTGCAGAAAGCGACCTCACCCCGCAAGAAAAGAAGCGCCGCTGCGAAGATTTTCTATATGCCTATATTCACGAGTTTGCCCAAAATGCAAGAGAGCATGGCATACAACTTGATAGCGTTGAAGTTCTAAACGAAATTGCAAACGACGATCCTAAACAACCCGGAACTTTGCGCGACAGCGTTTGGAAAGAATTGCTCGGTGATGATTATCATATTGAATGTTTCAAAATAGCGAAAGAAGCATTTGATTCCAGTACTAAGCTTTTTTATAACGACTACTCAGAATTTCATCCCGAAAAAAAAACCAACATTTTGGCTATTATCAAAGAGATTCAAAAGGCAGAGAGTGAACTAGGTCGCCCCCTGCTTGACGGCATCGGTTTGCAATGTCACCTATTTGGCGATGCGTTTGACTACGATGCCAGTATAAAAGAATATCTGGCCACCGCCAAAAACGGATTGCACCCAAAAGAAGTGCGAATAACCGAAATAGACTCAGCCGATTGCCAGAAACCAAGTTGGCAAACGCAACAGATGAAAGATTGCATCAAAGCCGCAATGAACAACGGCTTGGAAACTGTTGGCTGCTGGTCTGATTTTAGTCCTTTCGTTGACCACCTTGAAAACACAACCAATATAGGACTACTTGCGCCAGATGGTCAAACCACTGAAATTCACAAAGCCATGCATGAAAACTTCTCCGCAAAAGCAAAGGAAGCCGAAACCGAGACTGAGAGATCACTCACAAAA
>CANQQH010000126.1 GCA_947625955.1 uncultured Clostridia bacterium
TGTTGAATGGCAAGCCGAAGAGCGAGCAGATTGTTGGGTAGAGATCGTAGGTGTTGCAAAACTCCGTGTTCTTGCGAGGCGTGAGCTTTGGCGAGTAGATCATGAGCGGCACGTTATAGTTATAGATATCGTAGTAATCGGCCTTGGAAGTGCCTTTGATGTTGAAGTAGATGTCCTCATAGTAGCAGTTGTGGTCGGCATACATCACGAGGGTGGTGTTGTCGCTCAGCCCCTTTTCTTCGAGGTTATCGAGCAGGATGCGAACCATGCGGTCGGTGTCCATGGCTGCGCATTTATACTGCCTGTAACACTTTTCGAGGGTCTTGTCCTCAGGGTAGATATAGCTTGTTTCGGTGGCGAGCCAGTCTTTGTAGGCGCTGAGGTTGCTGTCGTAGGTTTGGTAGTACTCCTCAAAGCGCGAGTTGGTTCGGTTGTAGGAGCCGTGGGTCGTGACCGTTGTGAAGAAGGAGAAGAACTTGCCGGTTTCAGGGATGATTTCATCGATGAGCGCGGCGGCAACATCGCTGTCGAGGTTCCAGTCGTTGAAATGCAGGCTCTTGTTCTCAACGTCGGCGTCCTCGATGCCGAAAACATTGTCAAAGCCCATCGCCTTGTTGATGATGTCGCGGTCGTAGAAAGTCTTTTTGTAGGAGTGGAAGAAATTCGTTTGATAGCCAAGCCCCTTGAAAAGATTTGGCAAAGTGTAAGGCGTTGCAAGGCTGCCGTCCTTTGCAAGACGACTCATGGAAACATCCTTTGGCATGTGCCCAAGCAGGCAGATGTCTTCGCTGACATTGGTCTTATTTTTGCTGTAATAGTTTTCCATCGACACGCCCAGATTCGTGCGCAAATCCCAAAGAGTTGGAGTGTTGAATGGGTCGATTGCGAACCACTCGAAGCTTTCAAGCATGATAACAATCAGGTTGTCGCCATAGAGTTTGGCGGAAACATCCTTCTCCTGCTCCCCATCGGCGAGATCGAAGAGAAGGTCGTTTTTCTTGTTGTCGTCGAAGTGGTCGTTCTTATAAATAAGATTTGAAATACTCTTGAAATAGAAGCCATAGGTTCCAAACTTCTTGTAGGCTTCAAGCTTGAAGTGCAGATTGTCCCACAGATATTGGTCGCTCTCCGAAATGCGAACAGAGGTGTCGGTGTCGTAGAAATTGGCGGTTTGAATACCAAACGAGCCAAAACCCGCAAGATAGCACGAGAAGAACACAACCAAAAGAAGCGATTGTTTGTTAAATTTCTTCATCTCAAACTCGACTTTGAGTTTGCGGTCGAGCAGAACTTGAAGGGTTATGATGCAGCCGAGGATTGCGAGGTTGACGAGGATTGAAAAGAAATCAATGAACTCAAACTTGAACGCCTGCGCAGCCTCATGGCCGAGAAGCATCATGTCGAAACTGAAAATATCGCCAAACACTTTGAAAAGCGTTGCATTTATCATATTGATGGCGAGCTGGAAGCCAAGAAAGATATAGAGAAGTGCGTTTGCCCATTTGCGACTCACCATGAACATTGTTCCGGCGATTAACAAATAGACGCCGATATCCAAGAAAAAGTACTTCGGCAAAACTTGAAGCGCCTCGCTGTTGCCAGTCACCGTGAATTTGAGCCAGAGGAAATTCACCATCTCCAAGAGTATTGCAAAGATGATGAAATAAATCGGCCTGAGAATATGCGAAAGCGCGACTTTATTCTTCGCGGTTTCAACAACTTTTTCCTTCTTTTCGACTTTTTCTTCTACTTTTTCTTTCTCTTCTACCTTTTCCATTTTATTCGTCCAGTTGCAATATTTTTGCCATTTTATTTAATTTTTTGCATTTTATGCTTTTATTTCGACTTTTTTCGAGCAGATTGTTGGTTTTCAAGATATTATGGCTTCTTCGCCCTTTTTATTTTTGCTGAAATTTTTTCGACCTTTTTCAGCCGTTTTGCACTTTTTTGTTTGGTTTTTCTATTATTTTATGACTTTTGCAATAATTTTTCAAGAAATTCTGCAAAGTTTTATATTTTTTGACCAGTTAGCCGCCTAAACGACTTTTTTGGAATAAGAATTTTGACGCCTTGCTTTATCACCTGAAAATCAAAGCTACCCTCGCTGCTTCTTTCTCCATCGAGATTGATGACCGTGCCCTCGCTGGTTTTGAGCGTGAAGGATGAAAGCTTCTTGTAGGTCACGCCCTTGGATTTTTTGGTTTGGTTGAGAGAGAGCACGAAAGTTTCGAGACACTTCATGATGTCTGAGAGCCTGATTTTTTGCTCGTGGCTGTGGATGAGAACAACCTCAACGCTGCCATCATCCAGGCTTGCCCTTTTGTTGAGGCGAAAGCCAGCAACCGAGCGGGAATTAAGAATCAAAACGAGCGCGCAATTTTTCTTTATCACTTCTTATATTATCTTTTATATGGTTTTTGTCTTTACGGGCAAGGGTTTTGCAGAGCTTATAGAAGGAAAAATCATCACCCCGAGCTTTTTAAGCGTAGAATTTGAGCCGATTTTATGGCTTGGAATTTATCCTTATTATCAAACCCTTATCCCTCAAATTTTGGTTTTAATCTTGCTGGTTTCTGGCATATTGATAACAAAACAACTTTCAAAAAA
>CANQQH010000127.1 GCA_947625955.1 uncultured Clostridia bacterium
TGATTTGTTTAACGAGGCGCCTTGTGTCTCTCATGATAACAAGTTCCTCGTCAGTTGGGATAACCCAAACTTGAACCCTGCTTGACTTTTTGCTGATCATTTGTTCTTTTCCGCGAACAAAGTTCTTGCCGTTTTTGTTTTTGTCAAGCTCAATGCCCAAATATTCAAGCCCTTTTAGTGTGTTCTCGCGATACTCATTATCGTTCTCGCCGACACCAGCTGTGAAAGCTATTGCATCAACACCACCAAGCGCTGCCGAATATGCACCAATATACTTTTTCAAGCGATATGTTGCGATGTTGAGCGCAAGTCTGCAATCGTCTGCCCTCTCACTTTGCTCGTTTGAGTAGGCAATTTCGTCGATATCGCGAATATCTTCGCTGACTTTCGAAACGCCCAAAAGCCCGCTCTTTTTGTTGAGATAGTTGATGGCTTCGTCGATGTTCAATTTCTTTTCTTTCATTATTCTTTGAATAACGGTTGGGTCAACGTCGCCGCTTCTTGAACCCATCACCAAGCCTTCAAGCGGAGTGTAACCCATGGAAGTGTCGATGCACTTGCCGTTCTTAACAGCAGAAACGCTCGCGCCGTTGCCAACATGGCAGATGATGAATTTTCCTTTCTTTCCATAGAGTTCTTCGAGCCTTGAAGCAACGTATCTGTGCGAAGAGCCGTGGAAACCATATCTCCTGATGCCCCACTTTGTGTAGGCCTCTTTGTCGATAGCGTATCTATACGCATAGTCAGGCATCGACGAATGGAAAGACGTGTCAAACACGGCAACTTGCGGAACTTTTGGCATAAGTTTTCTTATTGCCTCAATCGCAAGAAGGGATGCAGGTTGATGAAGAGGTGCGAGGCTTGTGAAAGACTCGATTTGCTTTTCAACTTCTTTGGTGATAACCACGCTTTCTTTGAAAACTTCCCCGCCATGCACAACTCTCAAACCAACGGCTGAGATCTCGTCAAGCGACGAAACAATACCATCGTCAACCAGGCTGTCAAGAACAACTTTCAAAGCCTCTTTGTGGGTTGGCATGCTAACATTTGTCACATTAGTTTTGCCGTTGAGTTTTTGTTGATGGCGTCCGTCAACGCCGATTCTCTCGGCATTACCCTTCACGAGCACCTTTTCGGTCCTTGCGTCGAAGAGTTGATATTTTACTGTTGAACTACCAGCATTAAGAACTAAGATTTTCATTATATTTATTCTCCTTTAATTGAATTTTTTGATTGAAGAGCAGTTATTGCCATGGTTAGAACAATTTCATCTGCACTGGTTCCTCTTGAAAGGTCGTTTATTGGTTTTCGAAGTCCTTGAAGAATTGGTCCAACGGCCTTCACACCAGCAAGCCTTTGCACAAGTTTATAGGCAATATTACCGCAGTTGAGGTCTGGGAAAACCAAAACGTTCGCCCTGCCTTCCAAATTGTTTGAGCTGCCACATTTCATGCTGGCAACCGATGGAACTATCGCAGCGTCAGCTTGGATTTCACCATCCATAATGAGCATTGAGTCCATGCGCCTTGCAATCTTATAGGCTCTTTTAATCTTTTGGATTTGCTCGTTGTCAACGTTCACATCCGCCTTTGTTGAATAGCTGAGGAACGCAACTCTTGGCTTGATGTTAAGAATATTCTCAGCAAGTTTTGCAGAAAGCACGCCAATTTCGGCGAGTTCTTGGTCGGTTGGGTCTTCAATAACGGCGCAGTCAGCGAACACCATGAGTCCATTCTCGCCATATGGGAAGCCCTCTCTCACTTCCATGATGAAGCAACTTGAAACTTTTGAGATGTTAGGCATGGTCTTGATGATTTGAAAAGCCGGCCTCATCACATCTGCCGATTTATACACGCTTCCTGCAACAACGCCGTCGGCATCGTCGCTATAAAGCATCATGGTTGCATAATACATTGGATTTTTGAGAGTCTCCATCGCAAGCTCTTCGGTCATACCCTTGTTCTTGCGCATTTCATAAAGATCATGCGCATACATCTCACGGCGCTTGGATTCAGTTTCAACATCGATAATTTCGATGTTCTTTTGCGCCTTCTTTGAGAATCTGTTTTCAAGCAATTTCTTGTTACCGATGATAACAACTTTGCAAATATCAAGAAGCGCGGCTTTCTCGGCGGCTTCAATAATACGCTCATCATTGCCTTCTGGCAGAACTATTGTTTTTCCGGAGCCTTGCGCTTTTTTGATGATACCTTCAAAAACATCGCGCTTCACTTCTTTTTTCTTAAACAACATTTTTCTCTCCTGTTGCAATAAATATATTTTTAATTTATAATGCTATTATAAAGCATTAAACAAAAAAAATAAAATGTTTCGAGGGACTTTTTTATGAAACTTTGTTTTATTATCGCAGAATTTAATCCTCTCACCAATGGGCACGCCTATATCATCAAGAAAGCAAAAGAAGAAAGCGGGCTTGAAGTTGGATGTATTATGTCTGGCAATATAGTGGAGCGCGGAGAGCTCGCAATCCTCGAAAAACACGAG